>CAMCNQ010000041.1 GCA_945875955.1 Limnohabitans sp. Rim8
CTGTCTATTGCACCACGGGGCGTTTTGCGCGTGGCCATCAACCTGGGCAATCCGGTGCTGGCCTGTCTGGATGGCACCACCGGCGAACCCGCAGGCATTTCTGCCGACATGGCACGCCAACTCGCCCAGCAACTGGGCCTTGGGCTTGAATGGCGGGTGTTCCAAAAAGCCGAAGCCTCGGTGCAATGCGTGCGCGCAGACGAGGCCGATATTGGTTTTTTTGCCATCGATCCGGTGCGCGGCCAGGGGCTTCATTTCACCCCGCCTTACGTCTCAATAGAGGGCGCTTATTTGGTGCGCGAAGGCTCCGCCTTGCAGCGCAACGAGGAGGTGGATCAAGCCGGTCTGCGTGTCGCGGTCGGTGCAGGCAGTGCCTACGATTTGTTTTTGACGCGCCACCTGAAAAACGCCAGCTTGGTTCGCGCCCCCAGTTCCCCTGCGGTGGTGGACGTGTTTGTCGCGGATCAACTCGAAGTGGCCGCCGGGGTGAAGCAGCAACTGCAGTCCGATGCACAGCGCCTGCCTGGCTTGCGCCTGTTGCCCGGCCGCTTCATGGTGATCCAGCAAGCCCTGTGCACACCCGGGCAGCGCAGCAGCGAGGCCCAAGCCTGCCTGGATGCCTTTGTGGAGGGCCTCAAAGAAACCGGTTGGGTGGCGCAAGCCTTGGCCGCCCATCACATCAAAGGGGTGGTGGTGGCCCCTCTGGGCCACGGCCCAAGCTGATCAGCAGGCACTGTGTCAGGCTGACCGCGACCCCTGAGCGGTTGGCGCTTGAAACGCCCGGGCGCAAAACAAAAGGCCCGCCTAAACCTTCAGCGGCAGTCCAATCAGGCGCGACAAGTCTTGCACGCTCAAACCCGGCACAGTGTCTATCACCACCAGCCCCAAAGGCGTGCAGGCCAAGGTCGCCAAGTCGGTGTAGACGCGTTTGACGCAGCCAATGCCGGTCAAAGGGTAGCTGCAGGCCTTGACCAATTTGCTTTGCCCTTGCTTGGTCAGCAAGTCCATCATGACCCAGGTTTGCTTGGCCCCAATGGCCAGATCCATGGCCCCGCCCACCGCCGGAATGGCGTCGGCTTCGCCGGTGTGCCAGTTGGCCAAGTCACCGGTTTCACTGACCTGAAAAGCGCCCAACACACAAATGTCCAGGTGCCCGCCGCGCATCATGGCAAAGCTGTCGGCATGGTGGAAATACGAACCACCGGGCAACAATGTGACCGGTTGTTTGCCGGCATTGATCAGGTCGTAATCTTCCAGCCCTTTGGCCGGTGCCGGGCCCATGCCCAAGACTCCGTTTTCGCTTTGCAACAACACCTCGCGCGAGGCCTGTATGTGGTTGGCCACCAAGGTCGGCTGGCCAATGCCCAGGTTGACCGAGGCCCCTTCCGGGATGTCTTGCGCCACCCGAGCGGCCAATTCGTCTTTGCTGCGCCTTGTGTAGCTCATGCCTTGATGCCTCCGGCCCGGGTAGCCACCCGATCGATTTTGACCACCGCATGCACAAAGATGCCCGGTGTGACCACGGCCTCGGGGTCCAAGTCGCCCAACGCCACTTCTTCGTACACGGTGGCCACGGTTTTGCGCGCGGCCATGGCCATGATGGGGCCAAAGTTGCGTGCCGCCTTGCGGTAAGTGAGGTTGCCCCAGCGGTCGCCGCGCTCGGCTTTGATCAAGGCCAAATCGGCATGGATGGGGGTTTCAAACACATGCATGCGGCCATTGATTTCGCGGGTTTCTTTGAGGCTGCCGTCGGCATGTTTGGCCAAGTCCGTGCCATAGCCTGTGGGTGTGAAAAAGCCGCCTATGCCCGCACCCGCGGCGCGTATGCGCTCGGCCAAATTGCCCTGGGGCACCAACTCCAGCGCCACTTGGCCAGAGCGGTACAAACCGTCGAACACGTAAGAATCGGCTTGCCTCGGAAAGCTGCAAATGACTTTGCGCACCCGCCCCGCTTTGAGCAAGGCGGCCAAGCCGTACTCCGCATTGCCCGCGTTGTTGTTGACCACGGTCAGGTCTTTGGCGCCTTGGGCAATCAGGCCGTCAATCAGCTCGTCGGGAATGCCGGCTGTGCCAAAACCACCGATCAAAACGGTGGCACCGTCAGCGGTGTCGGCAAGGGCCTCGCGCACGGAAGAAACAAACTTGTTGATCATGTTTCATTTTTCATAGGGGGCGGCCCGCATCGCTGGCCTCGGCTGATTTTCACAGATCGGTGCGGGCCCGCTCAGCGCTTTGGCGACTGCGGCCATTGTGCGCCTTGGGTGCGCCTTGGGTGCGCCTTGGATGCGCCATGGGTGCGCCTTGGGTTTTAGACCGCGCGGCGCTGGCAGCTGTCTTGCGACTTGGGGCTCGGCCTGAGTGTCTGTGGGGTCGCCAATGGCTGCAGCTGCTGGAGCGTGCGGCCCTGCGTGCGCTTTCGGCTTGAGCGGTTCAAGGTGCCCAGTCAAGCGATTGGACCCAGCCTACACTTTGTGCGCCGGTGTTGTCGCTGTCTGCACCGATCAGCACCGCACGCACCGTGGGCGCTGGGGCCTTGGCAGGCAGCTCGTCGGCAAAGGCTTTGGCAAAGTCGGCCGCCACGTCGCGCGATTCGTTTTGCCATTGCCCCAAGGCCGCGCCAAGGCCTTGCAGGCTGATGAAGCGCACCCGGCGTGAATAAGGGTTGTCGCCCTGCGTGCCTGCGGGGTAGGTGCTGTCCCACAGGTAGCACAACGTGGCCGCTGGCAGGTCTTCGCCGCTGACGCTGCGGGCCAAGCGCAGCAGCGTGCGCTCGACAAAGGGCACGCGCGACAAGGGGTGGTCAAACATGACACAGACCTTGAGCGCCGCATCGTCGCCCGCTTTGCTCAAGATGTCGGGTGCCGACTTGCCGCCTGTCAAGGCTTGGTCAAGCCGCCAACGCCACTGCAAACGCCCGGCCGCCACCTGGGGCAACTCGTGCACCAAGGTGCCGTACGAGGCTTGGGTGCTGACCTTCAGGGCGCGTTCGCCTTGCACGGTGGCGACTTCAAAACGGGTCAAGGGCAGTGGCGTCTTGGCGCTGGTAATACCCACCACACGCCAAGGTGCTGGCGCTTGTGCGCCTTGTGCGCCTTGTGCGCCTTGTGCGCCTTGTGCGCCTTGTGCGCCTTGTGCGCCTTGTGCGCCTTGTGCGCCTTGTGCGCCTTGTGCGCCTTGTGCGCCTTGTGCGCCTTGCGCGGCAAGCAAAGGGCTGAGGGTTTGGGCTTGCGCATTGGGTGCGGCCAGGCCAAGGGCAGCGGCCAAGACAAAGCAGGCCTTGAAGGCGGCGATCGTTCTCCTCAGCATGGGTTTGATCATGGCCGCTGTCATGAGCGCCAACATGGGCGCACTCATCCGCGCCGCCAGTCGTGGTACTTCTTGACCCAGGCCAATAACTTCTGAGGCGCGTGCGCGCGCTTCCACGCCCCGGCCGCGTATTTGTTGGCCTCGGACATCGTGGGGTAGGTGTGGATGGTGCCCAAAATTTTGTTCAACCCCAGGCCATGCTTCATGGCCAGAACGTATTCGGCCAGCAGGTCTGCCGCGTGTGCGCCCACGATGGTCACGCCCAAAATGCGGTCTTTGCCTGGCACGGTGAGCACCTTCACAAAGCCGTGGGCCTCGCTGTCGGCGATGGCGCGGTCGAGGTCGTCGATTTGGTACTTCGTGACTTCGTAAGCGATGTTTTGCTCTTGGGCTTCTTGCTCGTTCAAACCCACGCGCGCCACTTCGGGGTCGATGAAGGTGGCCCACGGTATGACCGAGTAGTCGGCCTTGAACAACTTCCACTCGCCAAACAGCGCGTTAACGGCCGCGTACCACGCTTGGTGCGCGGCCACATGGGTGAACTGGTAAGGCCCGGCCACGTCGCCTGCGGCGTAGATGTTGGGGTAGATGGTTTGCAGGTACTCGTTGGTCTCGACGGTGCGGTGCGTGGGGATGCCCAAGTTTTCCAGTCCGTAACCCTGCAAACGCGCCACACGGCCCACGGCGCACAGCAACTGGTCAAAAACGATGCGCTTTTCTGCACCTTCGTGTTCCACCACCAAGGTCTTTTCGCCGTCAACCAGCTCGCAGCGCAGCGCCTTGTGGCCGGTGAGCACTTGCACGCCGTCGGCCTCCAATGCGGCTTTGGCGAATGCGCTCACCTCCTCGTCTTCACGCACCATAAGGCGAGCGCCCATCTCCACTTGGGTGACTTGCGAGCCCAGTCGCGCAAAGCTTTGTGCCAGCTCGCAGCCAATCGGGCCGCCGCCCAACACCACGATGCGCTTAGGCATGTCGTCATGCTTGGCAAATTCGTCCCACAGCGTGTCGCTCGTCACATAGCCCACTTCGTCCAAACCGGGCAGGGGTGGCACAAAGGGGCGGGCGCCCGCTGCGATCACGATGCTGCGGGCAGTCAATCGCACGAGCTTGGGCGTGCCATCCGGTCCGGTGGTGCCGTCGTTCAAAGCCACCTCCACCGTCCATGGGTTCACCAATCTGCCGTAACCCTGCAACACCTCCACACCCAGGCCGGTGTAACGCGCGATGCTGTCGTGGGGCTCGATCGCTTTGATCACGTCGTGCACGCGCTGCATCACCGCCTTGAAGCTGAAGCTCGGGGCTGCATCGCTCAAGCCGTACTTCGAGGCGTAGCGCATCTGGTGCGCTATTTTTGCGCTTTTGATCAGCGCCTTGCTCGGCACACAGCCGTAGTTCAGGCAGTCGCCGCCCATCTTGTGCGCCTCGATCAAGGTGACCTTGGCTTTGACCGCCGCCGCAATGTAGGCACTGACCAAACCACCCGCACCACCGCCGATGACGATCAGGTTGCGGTCAAAGGTTTGGGGGCGCTGGTCGGCCCAACGGGCGTAGACCTGGCGCTTTTGCACCGCAGCCACGATGCGGCGAGCGATCAGCGGGAAAAGGCCCAGCAGCACAAAACTGCCCAAAAGCACGGGGCTCAAAATGCCTTGCACCGAATCGAGCTGCGCCAACTGCGTGCCCGCGTTCACATACACGGCCGTGCCCGCCAACATGCCGATTTGGCTGACCCCGTAAAACGTCCATACCTTCATGCGCGTCAGGCCCATGAGCAGATTGATCAAGAAAAACGGCACGACCGGAATCAGGCGCAGGGTGAAGAGGTAAAAAGCGCCTTCTTTGTCCACGCCCGCGTTGATGTCGGCCAAGCGCTTGCCAAACCTGCCCTCGACCCAGTCGCGCAAGACAAAGCGCGACGCCAAGAACGCCAAGGTGGCACCAACAGAGGACGCAAACGAGACGATCAACAAGCCTTGCCACAAACCAAAGATGGCGCCACCGGCCAGCGTGATGACCACGGCCCCCGGAATGGACAGCGCTGTCGCCAGCACATAGATCAGGAAATACACCACCGCCACACTCAAAGGCTGCGCGGCGTGCAGCTGCGCAAAACTGGCCTGGCTGGCTTTGAGTTGCTCAAAGCTCAAAAAGCGCCCCAGGTCCAACGCGACAAACGCGCCGATGGCCAGCGCCAGCAAGAGCAGCAACAGAATTTGACGAAGGCGCATGAAAAAGAAACTCCAAAGTGGTCTGTGTTCGGCAAGCAGCGCCTGTGTGGTGGCCAGAACAATAACCGCTCTTGACGACTTATTGACAAAAAAGTGACCTGGGTGACTGCCTGGCCAAAACCTGCTATTTCAAACGCTTATAAGCCCAACCGATCCGCATCCCCGTCGTCACCGCACACAAGCCCGCAAACCCATAAGCCAACACCGCAAAATGTTCGGGCCAGATGCACATGGCGGCAAAGACGGTGATGGTCTCGGTGGCTTCGGTGAGACCCCCTAAAAAGTAAAAGCTTTTGCCCGGCAAGGCGGTGTCAGTCAGGCCACGTTTTTCGGCCAGTGCGGCAAAAGCCAAAAAGCTGCTGCCGGTGCCGATGAAGCTGGCCAGCAGTGCGGCGGCGGGCAGTGCGTTGGTGGCGGGATTGGCCACGGCAAAGGCCAGGGGGATGGCGGCGTAAAACACGAAGTCGAGTGCGATGTCCAAAAAGCCGCCCGCGTCGGTGGGCTGGGTCAGGCGGGCCACGCAGCCGTCCAGACCGTCGAGCAAGCGCGAGGCCAGCAGCAGCGCCAGGCCCCACCACCACGCTTGCAGCGCAATGGCCACGGCGGCGGCCATGCCGATGGCAAAGCCCAGCCAGGTCAGCGCGTCGGCGCTGATGCCTGCACGCACCAAGCCGCGTGCGACGGCGCTCAGGGCGGGACGCAAGAGGGTTTGGGCGTGGCGGTCAAACATGGTTTGGGCTTTCTTCGGTGTTGGCGCGCAAATGCACCACGCGCTGCGGGTCGGCCACGTCTTGTTCGTCGTGCGTGACCAGCACCACCGGGATGCGCCGCTCGCGCACATGTGCAAACACCCACGGACGCAGCTGGGCGCGCAAGGCGGCGTCGAGTTTGGAAAACGGCTCGTCCAGCAGCAGCGCTTGCGGCTCGGCCAGCAAAGCGCGCATGAGCGCTACGCGCGCACGTTGCCCGCCCGAGAGCGTGGACGGGTCGCGCTCGCCCATGCCGCTCAGCTCGGCTTCTTGCAGCGCTTGTTCCACAAGGGCTTGTCGCTGCGCGCTGGTGCGGCTGGTGCGGCAGGTGCCGCTTGTGGGCATGGCGGGCACGGCAAACAGCAGGTTCTCGGCCACCGTCATGTGGGGGAAGAGCAAGGCGTCTTGGAACACCAGACCCACGCCGCGCAGGTGGGTCGGCAGGTGCGAGAGTTCGCGGCCGTTGAGTTGCACCGTGCCTTGCAGTTGCAGTGGCTGCAGCCCTTCGGACACGCTGGCCAGTGTGCCCGCGATGGACGCGAGCACCGAGCTTTTGCCGGAGCCACTGGGGCCCATGAGCGTGAGGATTTCGCCCGGTGGCACGTGGATGCGCAGGTCTTGCACCAGCGCATGAATGCCGGTGCCCAAGCGGTCGATGCGCACTTTCAAGCCTTGCGTCAGCAGGTCGGTCATGGTGTGGCTTTCATGGGGGCAATCTTCTCAAATCGGCGCGGGCGGCCCAGCCACGCGACCAGCGCAAAGGCCAAAATAGGCAAGAGCATTTGCAGCGCGGCGTAAGCGCTCATGAGCGAGCGCTGCGCGCCCGCAGCCAAGCTGACGGCTTCGGTGGTGACGGTGGCAAAGCGGCCCGCGCCCACATAGAGCGTGGGCAGGTATTGCGCCACGCTGACCGCAAAGCCCACGGCCCAGGCCGAGGCGATGGCGCGTTTCAGCAGCGGCCATTTGACGCGCCACAAATACACCCAGCGGCCATGGCCCAAGCTGGCCACCAAGGCGGCTTGGCGCGGGTCCACCGCCTGGTACGCGGGCACCAGCGCCAGCAGCACATAGGGCATGACCATGACCGCGTGCGCCAGGCACAAGCCCAGCCATTGGCCCTCCAAGCGGGTGTGCAGCGCCAGGCTGTACAAGCCCACCACCCACAGCACCGAAGGCAACACCATCGGCAACAAGAACCAGGGTTGCAAGGCCTGCTGCCAGCGGCGCGGCGCCAACTCCAACCAGGCGAGCGACCACAACAAACACACACTGGCCGATGCCACGGCCAGGCCCAAGGTGGTCCACACCGTGTGTGCGCTGCTGGCCACTTGTTGCCAAGCGTTCAGCGTCCACAACTCGGGCCACAGCTTGGGGAAAGGCCACACGCCCGAGAAACTGCCCACGCTCAGGGCGAACCACACTGCGGCGTAGGCGGCGAGGATCAAAGTCCAAATCACGTTCGGCCGCAGGGGCAGCCGCCCATAAAAATGCGCAGCCCATGGCGGGGTTTTCTGTGGGCGCGAGCCCCCACTGTCAGTCGCCTGTCTTTGCGGGAGCAAGCTCGCCCAATCAGACCGCTGACGCTGTGGGAGCGAGCCCCTGCTCGCGAATGTGCGCATAGACGCAACCACTCGCAACGCCACCACTGTGAACACGCCCGAAACGAGCACGCTGAATGTCAAGAACCCCGCCGCTGCCACGCCTTGTGATTGCGTCAGCAGATCGGCATCGCCAAGCCATTGCCAGGCCAACACCGCCAAGGTGGGCGGCGAGGCGGGGCCAATGATGAGCGCCATGTCAACCACAGTCAGGCCATAGGCCAGCACCGCCAGCAGCGGCCAGCGCAAACGCGGCGCCAGTTGCGGCCAAACGATTTGCGCAAAGGCTTGCGCGGGGGTGCGGCCCAAGGTTTGGGCAAGGGCGTATTCGGCCTGCCAGCGGCGGCGCAGGTCTTCGCGCTGCATTTGGGTGGCGGCCACCCACAGCAAAAACGGCACCTCTTTGAGCCACAGCGCCAAAATCAAACCCAGGCCCCAGGGGTCTTGCGTGCTGAACCATGGCGGCGGTACGTCAAAGCCCGTGAGGCCCGGCGACACCCACCGCAGCGCCCAGCCGCTGGGCGAGAGCCACAGCACCAGCCCAATGGCCATGGCCGCGTGCGGCGTGGCCAGCAAGGCGGGCACATGAGAAAGCCATTGCCCCAATTGTTGGCGGATGAAAGCACTGGCCAACAGGTGCGCCACCGTCCACCACACCAACACGGTTGAGGCCAAGCCGGTCCACAAGGTCATGCCCCAGGCGCGCCCGGTTTGCGGATCGGCCCACAGCGCTTGCCAGGCGGTGGCATCGCACATTTGCGCGCCCACTGCCCACAATGCGGCGCCTATGGGCACAGCAGCCAGCAGCCCCAGCAGCAAAGCTTGAAACACCTTCAAGGCCGGCATGTCACACGCCGTAACGGCGGGTCCATTCCTTTTCGAGCGCATCCACCCACGAGGCGTGGGGCTCGGGCAGCGCGGGGGCGCTTTGGGCCAGTTGCCCGGGGCGCACGGCCGATGTAAAGCGGGCGCGTTCCGCCACAGGCAGGCGCGCCACATCCAGCACCGTGGGGTCGCCCCACACGTCGATGTCGGCCTTGCGCGCCTGGGCTGCGGGTGACAGAAAAAAGTTGGCCACCAACTGCGCGCCCGCTTTGCTGGGCGCGTTGTAGGGGATGGCCACAAAGTGGGTGTTGCCAATCGTGCCTTTGGCAAATTGCCAGCTTTGCACCGTGGCGCCCAGGCGCTTGGCGGCGATCTCGTTGGCCGCTTCGTTGGGGTTGAAGCTCAGGGCCAGCAACAACTCGCCATCGGCCATCATCTGGCGCACGGCCGCCGAGTTTTGCGGAAACTGTTTGCCACCGCGCCACAAGTGCGGGTGCAAGGCATCGAGAAAACGCCACAGCGGCGCCGCTTGTGCCGCCAGAGCGGTTGGCGTCACCGGCTGGGCCAGCGCTTTCACATCCAGTGCATGTTCCATCAAAGCCTGCTTGATGAAGGTGGTGCCATGAAACTCAGGCGGGCGCGGGTAGCTGATGCGCCCGGGCTGGCTGCGGGCCAAGGCCAGCAGCTCGTTCATGCTTTGCGGCGGTTTGGGCAGGCGTTTGGCGTCTGCAAAAAACGTGAGCTGGGCCATGCCCCAGGGTGACTCCAGGCCGTCGGTGGGCACCGAAAAATCCACCAGCGTGGTGGGCTTGCCTTGCGTGTCCACCCACTGAAAGTTGGGCAGCGTTTGGGCAAAAGGGGCAGACAACAGGCCCTCGCGTTTCATGGCGGCAAAGTTTTCGCCATTGATCCAGATCAGGTCCACCGTGCCTTCGGTATCCCTGCGCCCCGCCTGCTTTTCAGCGCGCACGCGCTTGACCACATCGGCCGCATCGCTGATCTTGACGTGCTGCAACTTCACGCCAAAGTCGCGCAGCAACTCATTTGCAACCCATTGCAGGTAAGCGTTGATCTGCTCGCTGCCCGCCCAGGCGTTGAAGTAAACAGTTTGACCACGCGCGGCTTTTTCGGTGTCGGCCCAAGTGTTCGCCAAAGTGGGGGGCAAAGCGGCTGTTGTGCCTTGGCCGATTTGTGCCCAAGCCGGCACGCTGGCCACAGCCAGCGCGCCCAGCGCGTGGCGTCGGTTCATGCCCGACAAAAGCGGGGGGGCGTGTGATGTGCTCATAGAAATGTCGATCAAATTAAAAAACACAGGGCTTGGCGAAACTGCGCTTGCTGGCATCGATTGTGACAAAGGCCTGTTGCCCATGGCTTGCGCGCCCAGCCACGCTCAGGCCCAAAACACCTTGTCGCTCAACTCGTTGGGGTTGCTCTGCCCAGGAGCCAGTTGGAAGTGCTGCACCAACAGGGCCGAGACCTCTTGCAGCGCCTGCGTGAGGCCGGTTTCAAAATCGCCTTGTTGCAAGTGCGTGCTCAACTGCTGCACCACGGCCTGCCAATGCGCGGCGCTGACATGCTGGTCGATGCCACGGTCGGCGACGATTTCTACCCGCCGCTCGCCAAGCAAGAGGTAAACCAGCACGCCGTTGTTGTGCGCCGTGTCCCACACGCGCAATTTGCCAAACCAGGACAGTGCGCGTTCCCGCACCACGCCATCGAGCGAGGCCTCACGCCCGATGCGCCACAAATAACGGTTGGGCAGTGCCCCTTCGACACACAGCACCACCTCGCCGCTGTGGCGCGACTCGCTGGCCTGCACACGCGCTTGCAGGCGTTCGGCCATGGCCAGCGGCACCGCCTGCAAGGCCGCGTTGTCGGATATCCAGCGGTGACGCCACCAGCGGGCCCAACGGCGCAAATGGGATTCGCTGTGCATGCTCACCATCCTCCCGAGGCACCACCGCCCCCAAAATTGCCACCACCGCCGGAAGAAAATCCGCCGCCTGATGAAAAACCACCGCCGCTTGACTGGCCCCAGCCACCACGCGAGCCCCGCCCCCAGTCACCCACGCCGGTGGCTGCGCCAGCCGCGCCGTAGCGACCGGCTTGCCGGGTGCGGCGCAGCGCGGGGCTGGGCATGGCCTGAACAAACAAGGCGGTCATCAAAGCCAGCATGCCGGCCACAACGGCCAGCCACCACAGGCCCGTCATGGTGAAGGCCAATGCGCCGGCAATGCCCGCCGATGACATGGAGCCGACCCGGTTGCCCAAGATGCTGCGCAACACGCCGCTGAGCATGGGCACGGCCACGATCAAGAGCACGGCCAAATGGAGCCAATTCACCTCGGAATTGGCCTCACGCCCCGCACCGGCTTTGGGCAAGGGCAGGGCCTCGCCCACAATGCGGGCCTGCAGGTGCGCGAGCCCGTCGCGCAGGCCTGATGCCACTTGGCCCTGGCGAAAGGCGGGGGTGATGACTTGCTCGATGATGCGTTTGGCGGCCAGATCGGGCACCGCGCCTTCCAGCGCCTTGGCCGGTGCGATGCGCAAGCGCCGGTCGTTCAGCGCCACCACCAGCAACAGGCCGTCGCCCACATCGGGTCGGCCAATTTTCCAGGCGTCGCCCAATCTTTGCGTGAAATCGGCAATGTCTTCAAGGCCAGTGCTGGGCAAGACCAGCACAGCGATTTGCGTGCCGCGCTGCTGTTCAAAATTTTGCAGTTGTTGCGCCAAGGCGGCCACTTCGGCAGTGGTCAGCGTGCCGGTTTGGTCGATCACCCGGGCCGTCAGAGGGGGAATTGGCACCAGCCCTTGGCTGCTGGCGTTGGCATCTGCTGACGCAGGCCTTGCTGCCTTGCTGGAGGTTTGGGGCGGTGGCTGGGCCTGTGTCACCAAAGGCGCCTGCATGGGTGCTGGAACCGGCACCGCCACCTGCGCCCAAGCCAAGGCCCCAAACAAGCTCAAAAGCAGCCCGACAAACAGGCCTTTGTGGGCGCGTTTTTGCACGCAGGCCCACACCGCTTGAGCCCCACCGTCGCCCGCGCTCGGGCGGCTTGGCCTCACTTGCCGAAGTCCACTTTGGGCGGAGCGCTGACCGCCGCTTCGTTGGCCACGGTGAAGTTGGCTTTGGCCTCGTAGCCAAACACCTTGGCCGTCAAATTGCTCGGGAAGCTGCGCGCCAGCACGTTGTATTCCTGCACAGCCTGGATGAAGCGGTTGCGCGCCACGGTGATGCGGTTTTCTGTGCCTTCAAGTTGGACCCGCAAGTCTGAAAAACCCTGGTTGGCCTTGAGGTTGGGGTATTGCTCAGACACCACCATGAGGCGCGACAGCGCGCTCGACAGTTGCCCTTGCATGGCTTGAAACTGCTGCAAGGCCTGCGGGTTGGTCAGCACCTCTGGGGTGATCTGAAAGCTGGTGGCCTTGGCGCGGGCCTCGATCACTTTGGTGAGTGTTTCCTGTTCAAAATTGGCCTCGCCTTTGACGGTGGCCACGATGTTGGGCACCAGATCGGCACGGCGCTGGTACTGGTTGAGCACCTCAGACCAGGCCGAGCGGGTTTGCTCGTCCAGGCGCTGGAAGTCGTTGTAACCGCAACCGGTCAGGCTCAAAGCCAGGACCGCTGTGGCCAGCCAAGCGGTGGCACGTGTTGCCAAGGGGTTCATGGGAAAGTTCTCCAAACTGTTATTCATACGAAAAGCTTAACCCATTTGCACCGCATCGACGTGAAAGCAGGGTCTGGTCGCAAGGCCATGGCCATGGCCATTGAACCTCAACCCGGCAATTGGCCGCTTGCTTGCGCTTTAAACGCTTGATGGATCAAACACTTGCGCCCACGACGCTCATGATCAAGCTGCGCACATGAAGCGGCCCACCTTTCTCTGGCGCGTTAGTTGCTTTAAGTGAGCCGCTGCGCCGGATGTCCGCTTTTTGACATCGGGGCGGCCACTCAACCCCACTCAAACCGCGAGATAAAAACCCATGGAACGTTCCGAATTCAACGCAGTGGCGGCTCTCAATGAGCAGCGCACAGTCCGCCAGATGATGGCCCAAGAATTGACCAGCCTGTCAACGGTCAGCTTCATGGACATAGCCGACACCAGTTCCACGCCTGCGAGCATCGCCATTGGCGGCACTTATTCAGGCTCAATGGAAGTCGAAGGCGATGTGGACTGGATCAAAGTGACCCTGGTTGCGGGCCAATCTTACCGGGTGACTTTGGCAGGCGAAGGGTCAACGCCGGTGTCAGACACCTACCTGCAAGTTTTCGCGCCGGGGTCGACCAGCAGGTCTTCGGGAACGCTGGTGGCACGCAACGATGACGTGGCGGCCAATTCCGGGGATTACTCTTCCGCCTTGGTGTTTACGGCCACCGAATCGGGCACTTACTACATTGACGCGGGTTCTTACAACAACGCCTTCAGCGGCAATTACCTGGTGTCGGTTGACACTTCGGCAGCTCCCGAGAATTCGACACCTTGGACACTGGCGCAAATTGCCAAACAGTTGACCGAAGGATTTTGGGGCGGCACGCAACAGAGCTTCAACGTTGGCGCGGACGGTGCGCTCACGGTGAACTTGACGGCATTGGACGCGACCTACCAGGCCTATGCGCGGGAGGCATTGGCGCTTTGGTCCGATGCAACCGGGTTAATCTTCACGGAAATCGCGGGCAGCGCGGAGGTGGACTTTCGCCAAGATTTATCTGGCGCATGGTCCCGCTCCGACACTTCGGGCACCACCATCTTCAGCTCGACCATCAACATCCAAGCCGGTTGGGCTGGCCCGGATTACACGCGTCAGACGTTCACCCACGAAATCGGCCACGCACTGGGCCTTGGGCATGCCGGCAACTACAACGGCTCTGCCACTTACGGCATCGACAATCTCTACGCCAATGACTCATGGCAAGCGACTGTGATGTCCTATTTCGATCAGAACGACAACAGCTATGTGAATGCCGATTTCGCTTTTCTGAAGACGATCATGCTGGCAGACATCATCGCCATTCGAACACTTTACGGCAGCACTTACACGACACGAACCGGCGACACGGTCTATGGCTTTGGCACCAATGCGGGTTCTACTTTCAGCGCATCGGTGCTCGACAGCTCCGCAACCCCCTATGCCTTGACCATCATCGATGACGGTGGCATTGACACCATCAACTTGTCGGGGTCGTCTGCCAACAACCGCATCGACTTGAATGCGCTGGCCGTATCCAACACTGGCGGCTTGATTGGCAACCTGTTCATCGCCCCGAACACCACCATCGAAAACGCCGTCGGTGGGAGCGGCAGCGACGTTCTGATTGGCAATGGGGTTGCCAACGTGCTGACTGGCGGCGGCGGCGCCGACAGCCTGGATGGCGGGGACGGCAATGACGTCCTGGTGGGGGGCGCGGGGGCTGACACACTGGTGGGCGGGGCTGGCAACGATAGCTTCACGGTGGCTTCCGGCACCGACACCATCACCGACCTTGGGGGCGGTGATAGTTTCACTGTGGCCTCAGGCGCAAAAGTGAATGCCACAGTCACAGCCGCTTGGACCGCAAGCTCGGGCACAAGCAATGCGGGCACAGCGACCCTCAACACCGATGGCTTGGCCGTGAGCTTGGCAGCGGTGACAGGCGGGTCTGCTGGCTTCAGCGTGACCAACGCTGGGGCCGCAACAAGTCTGACCGGATCAAAGTTCGCCGACACGCTGACGGGTGGCACAGGAGATGACACCCTGATTGGCGGCGGTGGGGCTGACAGCATGGCCGGCGGGGACGGCAACGATTTGTTCATCGTGGCCGTGGCTGCAGACCTGAGCAAGGGCGAGGTGGTGGGCGGCGGCAATGGCACAGACGAGCTGCGCTTTACCGCCACGGTCGCCAGCACATTAACGCTGACCTCGGGCGTTTCGGTTGACGGGGTGACGATTGGCACGGGTAACGCTGCTGAGGCAGTGGCCACGGACACCACGGCCCTGAACGTGAACGCCGCAGCCCTGAGCACGGGGCTGGCCATCGTCGGCAACGCAGGAATCAACCGGCTGACCGGCGGCAGTGGCGCTGACAACCTGGATGGCGGGGACGGCAATGACGTGCTCGTGGGGGGCGCAGGGGCGGACACCCTGACAGGCGGGGCTGGCGACGACACCTTCACTGTGGCTTCTGGCACCGACACCATCACCGATCTTGGCTTCAGCGATATTTTCAC
>CAMCNQ010000042.1 GCA_945875955.1 Limnohabitans sp. Rim8
CAGGGCGGGCCGGTCCGGGTCGGTGCGCACGATGCGATAGCGGTCGCGGGTGTCAAGCCAGAAGCGGTGAAAGGCCGCCTCCAGGTCGCCGTGCAGAACGATGGTCGCCGCCGGGCCCAGGTAGTCGAAAACGGTGGCCGTGTCGTCAAAGAACAGCGGCAGGTAGTACTCAATGCCGGCCGTGGCCACGCCCGCGCTCATGTCCTTGTAAACGCGGCTGCGGGTCGGGTCGCCCTCGAGCAGCTCACGCCAGCGGCTACGGAACTTGGCGCGCGCCGCCTCGTCCATGGGGAACTCGCGCCCGGGCAGCAGCCGCACCTCGGGCACCGGGTACAGGCTGCGCTGGCTGTCGGGGTCAAAGGTGCGGATGCTGTCGATCTCGTCGTCAAACAAATCCACCCGATACGGCACCAAGGAGCCCATGGGGAACAGGTCAATCAAGCCCCCCCGCACCGCGTATTCGCCAGGGCTGACCACTTGCGACACATGGCTGTACCCGGCCAAGCTCAATTGGGCTTTGAGCTTGGCCTCGTCGAGCTTTTGTTTGACTTTGAACTCAAAGGTGTAGCCGGCCAAAAATGCCGGTGGGGCCAAGCGGTAAAGGGCGGTGGTGGCAGGCACCAGCACCACGTCGGCGCCTTGCGCTTGGTCGCGCTGGCTGATGCGCCACAAAGTGGCCAAGCGCTCGCTGATCAGGTCCTGGTGCGGCGAAAAGCTGTCGTAAGGCAGGGTCTCCCAGTCGGGAAAGATGGCCAGGCGCAGAGCCGGGGCGAAAAACTGGATTTCTTCAACCAGCCGCTGGGCATCGCTGGCGTCGGCGGTGACGATGGCGGTGAGCCGCCCTTGCGTTTGGTCGCGCACGGCCAATTGGGCCAACACCAGCGCATCGGCTGAGCCCACTGGCCGAGGCAGGTTGAAGCGTTTGCCGGGTGAGAGGTTTGGAAGTTGCATGAGGGGTGGCAAAAAAGCACAACACCCCCCGCCCAACGGGGAGGGGGGTGTGCAGCGAAACAGTGGTTCGATTGTAAGAGCGCTTGCGACCGCCTCCACGCGAGGCCTGAAAGCCCCAGCCAGGAGCAACCCCAGTGGACCAGCAGGCCATGGTTTGTTACAAATTCTGCAATCGCATTTGTCAATTGATTTTTATATCGAACAAACCAATGGCTGCCATTTTCAATCGGATTCAAAAATTTTCATTGCTGATGAATCAACGTTGAAACAAAGAGGGAATCCGAATGATGAAAACAAATTCAACCTCAATATGGCAGTTGGGCACGGCCGAGGGGCTGACGAAGCAGGTCTCTGGCCAGGCGCGAGTGCCCCCCGGACTGCCTGTCCGGGGGGTGCGAGCAACAACGCCACAGGCCTGAAGCGGCAGACCTGCGGCCGTGCAGCGCTTGACCCATGAGGTCAAAACCGTCGTGGGCGCAGGTGTTTGATGCATCAAGTGTTTGGCCCGGATGCGGCGAGTCCGTCTGCGAAGTGGCGAACCTGGGTTGGTTGACGCCATTGAGGCTGTTGCATCTGTTGCTGCTTTGCGCCTGCTCGGCCATGCAGGCCGGGGCTGGCAGCGGTTACGATAAGAGTCTGGACTTTTGGCTATGGGGTCTATTGGCCTGCGCCGCCTGTCCATCCCTTCTTGTTTGTCCACCCGCCCACCATGACGCCCTTTCATGCCCTGATCCCCTGTGCCGGCTCCGGCAGCCGTGCGGGTACCGTGATGCCCAAACAGTACCAGGAAGTGGCAGGCCAGCCCTTGGTGATGCACACCTTGCGGGCCTTGGCGCAGGTGCCTGGTTTGCAGACTGCTTGGGTGGTTGTCTCGCCCAATGATGCTTTTGTTTGGCCTGAGGCAAACTGGCCAGAACGTTTTCAGCGCGCCGCCTGTGGTGGACACAGCCGTGCACAAAGTGTGTTCAATGGCCTGAGCGCCATGCTGGCCGCTGACGTGCCAGCCCACGACTGGGTCTTGGTGCACGACGCCGCGCGTTGTTTGATCACACCGGATGCGGTGACGGCGCTGATTGAGGCTTGCCGCGACGACCCCGTGGGCGGTTTGCTGGCACTGCCTTTGCCCGACACCTTGAAGTCGCAAGGGCCGCTGGCCGATCAGCCCGCGCGCGTGGCCAGCACCATGCCGCGCGAGGGCAAATGGTTGGCCCAAACCCCGCAGATGTTCCGCTTGGGGGCCTTGCACCGCGCTTTGGCCCTGGCTGCTGACCAAGATTTCGAAGGCCTGACCGACGAATCCAGTGCCATGGAGCGCCAAGGCCTGTCGCCGCGTTTGGTGGTGGGCTCGGCGCTGAATTTGAAAATCACCTATCCGGCCGACTTCGCGTTTGCCGCACTTGTCTTGAGAGGAAGAGCATGAACTTGCGCATTGGAGAAGGCTGGGATGTGCACGCCTTGGTGCCTGGGCGCCCATTGATTTTGGGTGGGGTGCAGGTGGCCCACACCCATGGCTTGCTGGGCCACTCCGACGCCGATGTCTTGCTGCATGCCATCACCGACGCGGTTTTTGGTGCCGCAGGCTTGGGCGACATCGGGCGGCACTTTCCAGACACCGACGCGCAGTTCAAAGGCGCAGACTCCTCGGTTTTGTTGGCCCAAGCCATGCAAAAGGTGCGCGCCCAAGGCTGGACCTTGGTGAATGTGGACAGCACCATCGTGGCCCAGGCCCCCAAGCTGGCACCGCACATGCAAGCCATCCAAGCCTCGGTGGCCAAGGCCTTGGGCGTGCGCCTTGAGCAGGTCAATGTGAAGGCCAAAACCGCAGAAAAATTGGGCCCCGTGGGCATGGGCCAGAGCATGGAAGCCCGTGCGGTGGTGTTGCTCCACAAAGCTTAAAGGGCTTGGCCCCGCGACCCTTGGGCTTTGCGGCTGTATGGGTTCATGCCGCGTTGGGCGCTTGCTTGAGTTTCATCAGGGCCATCAAGCCGCCTGCGCTGTTGTTGAACACCGAAAAAGTGCCTCCCATGCGCTGCACCGAGCGCTCCACAATCGACAAACCCAAACCCGAGCCGGTGGCCGATGTTCTGGCCACATCGCCCCTGTAAAACGGTTGGGTCAGGTTTTTCAATGTGGCCTCAGACACCCCGGGGCCTTGGTCGCGCACCCGCAGCAAAACCCAGCCTTCGTGCGGTCTGGCCACGATTTCCACACGCGTGATGCCATCGGCAGGGCTTTGTCCGTAGCGGCTGGCGTTTTCCAGCAAGTTGGACAGCACGCGACCCAATTCCACCGGCTCGGCCATGACGAGCAAGTCCTCGGCCACATCCACCTTGATTTCGAAGCGCGCATGGTTGCGCCAAGGGGTGATGCTGCGGCTGATCACGCCGGTCAGTAAAATCGGGTTCAAGTCGGTGGGCTCGGGCCGGGCGTAGTCCATGAATTTGTCAATGATGGCATCGAGTTGGGCAATGTCTGCGGCCATCAAATCGCGGGTTTCGAGGTCGGCCACGCTCAATTCGGTTTCCAGCCGCAGCCGCGCCAAGGGGGTGCGCAAATCATGCGAGATGCCCGCCAGCATCAAGGCCCGTTCTTTTTCAATTTTGGCCAAGCGTTCAGCCATGCGGTTAAAGCCGATGTTGACGGTGCGGATTTCGTTGGTGCCGGATTTTTCGTCCAAAGGGGGCGGGTTGAAATGCCCTTCACGCAGCTGGCCGGCGGCCAAAGACAAGCGCTTGAGTGGCTGGTTGATCAGCCATGTTGTCAAGGCCGCGCCCAGCAAGCACAAGCCCAAGGTCAGGCCCAACCAAGTCTGCCAAACATGACCACCGAAGGGGAGCAGGCGCTCTGCGTCCATTTTCAGCCAATAGGCGCCAGCCCCGATGTCAAAGCCCACCCACAGGCCTTTTTCGCCATTCACTTGCGACGCCAGCAGCGTGCCTGGCCCTAAGTTTTCGCGCATGACCTGGGGCCATTGCCTTGGTTTGTCCGAATGCCCAAAGGCCACGATGCGGTCACCCGGCTGGCGTGGGACGATGTCGACGTCTGCTTGGTTGGCCAGAATGTCCAAGGAGCGCTGTTGTGAAACCGCATCGGCGTGGATCGTGGCGTTTTGGGCCAGCTTGAGCGCGGTGGCAGTGAGTTGGATGCTGCGCAGCAGCCTGGGCTCATGTTCTTGCGTGCGAAACAGCTGCAGCCAAGCCAAGCTGCTGCAAAAAATCAAGACCGCCAGCAGGAAAAAAGTACGCCAAAAAAGACTGAACTTGATTTTGCGCGGCGCGCGCTCTTCGGGTGTGTCCTCTTGCAGAGACACTTCATGCTTGCTCACGCCTGTCCATCGGGCACAAAAACGTAGCCCACGCCCCAAACGGTTTGGATGATTTTGGGAGCGGAGGCATCTGCCTCCAGGAGCTTGCGCAATCTGGAAATTTGCACATCCAGGCTGCGGTCATAGGGTTCGAAATCTCGGCCCCTTGCCAATTGGGCCAATCGGTCGCGGCTCAAGGGCAGTTTGGGATGCCGCGCCAGGGCCTTGAGCATGGCAAATTCGCCGCTGGTCAAGGGAATTTCCTGGCCATTTTTGGTCAAGGTGCGGGTGCCCAAATCGAGCGAAAATGGGCCGAACGCAATGACCTCGCTGTCCGCCTTGGAGGGCGCACTGGGGACTTCGTTTTGTGGGCGTCTGCGCAAAACGGCGTGAATGCGTGCCAACAATTCGCGGGGGTTGAAGGGCTTGCCCAAGTAGTCGTCCGCGCCGATTTCTAAACCCGTGATGCGGTCCACATCCTCCACCTTGGCGGTGAGCATGATGATGGGCGTTTTGATGTTGGCTGCGCGCAGGCGGCGACAAATCGCCAAGCCGTTTTCACCCGGCAGCATCAAATCCAGCACGAGCAAATCTACGCTTTCTCGCTGCAGGATGCGGTCCAAGGCTTGGCCATCTTCGGCCAGTAACACGTCAAAACCTTCTTGCGACAAATAGCGGCGCAACAGGTCGCGGATGCGGGCGTCATCGTCAATGATGACGACTTTGTCTAGGCGTTGAAGCGCTGGCATGTTGTTATTGTGCGGTCCAGCCGCCGTCCATGTTCCAAGCCACGCCCCGCACGTTGTTGCCAGCGGCCGAACAGAAGAACACCGCCAATTGGCCCAACTCTTCGGGGGTGGTGAACTGCATCGAGGGCTCTTTTTCTTGCAAAAGCAATTTCTTGGCTTCTTCATTGGACAAGCCCAGGGCTTTGGCTTTGGCATCGACTTGTTTTTGCACCAAGGGGGTCAACACCCAACCTGGGCAAATGGCATTGCAGGTCACACCCGTGGTGGCGTTTTCCAAGGCGGTGACCTTGGTCAGGCCCACCACGCCGTGTTTGGCCGCCACATAGGCCGATTTTTCGGGCGAACCCACCAAGCCATGAGCGGAGGCCACATTGATGATGCGCCCCCAGTTGGCCGCTTGCATGGCGGGCAAGGCCAATCGGGTGGCATGAAAGGCGCTGCTCAGGTTGATGGCGATGATGGCGTCCCAGCGTTCTATCGGGAAGTCTTCGATCCTGGCCACATGCTGAATGCCTGCGTTGTTGACCAAAATGTCCACGCGGCCAAAGGTGTCGGCGGCAAACCGCATCATGGCTTCGATATCTGAGGCCTTGCTCATGTCGGCCCCGTGGTAAGCGACTTGCACGCCCAAGGCAGCGATTTCGGCCTTGGGGCCTTCGACGTCGCCAAAACCGTTCAGCACAATGTTCGCGCCTTGCTGGGCCAAGGACTTGGCAATGCCCAGTCCAATGCCACTGGTTGATCCCGTGACCAAAGCCGTTTTACCTTGCAACATGGTGTGCGCTCCGAAAGATGATTTAGGATGTTCAAAAGTCCATTATGGCGCTGCAAATGCGCATTTTGCCCTCTGAAAGTCCCTTTTCTTGCCCAATTCCATGACCACCGCATTGCCATCCCCCGAATTGGAACACGTCATTTGCCCCCACCCTGAGGGCCAGCACCGCATGGCTTATTGGCGATGGGGCCCAGCCCAAGCGCGGCATGTGGTGGTGATGGTGCATGGCCTGACACGCCAAGGCCGTGACTTCGACCGGTTGGCCCAAGCGGTGGTGGCGCACAGCCCCAATCCCGTGCAGGTGATATGCCCCGATGTGGTGGGCCGTGGTCGCAGCGATTGGCTGAGCGCGCCTGAGGGCTACCAAATCCCGCAATACGCGGGCGACATGCTGGCCCTGTTGGCCCAGATACAAGCCCAACTGGGCGCAGACAGCCCCATGCAAAGCCTGGATTGGGTGGGCACCAGCATGGGCGGGCTGATCGGCATGGTGCTGGCAGGGCAGCCTGGTTTGCCCTTGCCCATGCCGATTCGCCGCTTGGTTTTGAACGATGTGGGGCCTGCCATCACCTGGAGCTCGGTGCAGCGCATGCAGGCCTATGTGGGTCAATATGGCCAATACGCCGATCTGGATGAAGTGGCGACCGCACTCAGGGCCTTGTCGCATGGCTTTGGGCCTGTGCCCGACGATGTCTGGCGCGAGATGTCTTCTCACATGACCCGGCCCGGCACAGGGTCTGGTTTGACCTTGCACTACGACCCAGCCATTGGCCAAGGCATTCGGGCCGCCACGCCTGCCGCCGCTGCCGCTGGCGAGGCGGTGTTGTGGGCCATGTACGACCAAATTCAGGCCGAGACCTTGCTCATTCGCGGCCAAGACTCCGATTTGCTGACACCAGAGACCGCAGCGGCCATGACGCAACGCGGCCCCCGAGCGCGCTTGGAAGTTTGGCCCGGTTTGGGCCATGCCCCCAGTTTGACGGAGGCTGCACAAATCGATGTGGTGTCTCTGTTTTTGCGGGGTGCATGAGGCCATGGCCAGCCCCCCTTCAAGCCATGCTGCAAGCCCCATGTCGGCGGCGGGGCGCTTGCATGCGCCCAGCGCACCTGTGCCGGCTTTGGTGCTGGCCACGGCAGACGCGGCCGAACAGGTCGAAACTCGGGCCAAGGCCCGTGCGTTTGCGCAAGCCTTCATTGAAAACGAGTTTCTGGACACCGGCGAAAACATCTTGCAGCATGCCGATGCCGTGGCGTTGATTTTGGCCGAGATTGGGGGCTCTGTGGCCATGCAGGCCGCCACGTACTTGGTTTATGCCTGTCCGCATCTGAACAAACCCGAAGAGGTGATCGCCAAATCTTTTGGCCTGCCATTGGCGCAATTGGCCGTGCAAACCAATCAATTGGTGCATGTGCAGCGGCTGTCCCGGGCGACCGAAAGCAACACCCACGGCAGTGAAAATTCCCAACTCAGCCCCCAATTGCAAACCGAAAACGTGCGCAAAATGCTGCTGGCCTTCAGCCGCGATTTGCGCGTGGTCATGTTGCGTTTGGCTTCACGTTTGCAAACGCTGCGCCATTTTGCCGCCAGCAAATTGCCCGTGCCCCAGTCACTCGCCCGTGAATCTTTGCAGGTCTTTGCCCCCTTGGCCAACCGCTTGGGCATTTGGCAAATCAAATGGGAAATGGAAGATTTGTCGTTTCGGTTTTTAGAGCCCGCGACGTACCAAAGCATTGCCAAACTGCTCGATGAAAAGCGGGTACAGCGAGAACACTACATACTGACCCTGCGCGAGCGGCTGCAGAAAGAACTGGCCCAGCAAGGCATCGCCGCCCAGGTCGACGGTCGGCCCAAACACATCTACAGCATCGTGCGCAAAATGCGCGGCAAATCACTCGCCTTTGAGCGGGTTTTTGACATTCGGGCATTGCGTGTGGTGGTGCCCAGCGTGGCCGACTGTTACCAAGTGCTCAGCTGGGTGCACGAGCACTTTTCGCCGATTGCCCAGGAGTTTGACGACTACATCGCCAAGCCCAAAGCCAATGGCTACCAGTCTCTGCACACCGTGGTACGTGATGTGGATGATGGCCCGATCGAGGTGCAAATTCGAACCCAAGCCATGCACGCGCATGCCGAGCATGGTGTGGCGGCGCACTGGGCCTACAAAGAAGCAGGGGCCAAAGGCTATGGCGGCGTCTCCGCCGACAGCGCTTACGACACCAAAATTGCCGTCTTGCGACAACTGCTGGCCTGGGAGCGGGACTTGTCTGGCGCAGCGCAAGACCAAGCGCCGGGCAGCGCGCTGTTTGACGACCGTATTTATGTGCTGACCCCTGATGCGGCCGTGGTCGAGTTGCCCCAAGGCGCAACCGCCATCGACTTTGCCTACACAGTGCACACCAACTTGGGGCATCGCTGTCGGGGTGCCAAGGTGGACGGGGCCATGGTGCCGCTGAACACCCCGTTGGCCAACGGCCAAACCGTGGAGATCACCGCGGCCAAAGAGGGCGGGCCCTCGCGCGACTGGCTCAACCCCGAGTTGGGCTACCTGGCCAGCCCACGCGCGCGCGCCAAGGTGCGGGCCTGGTTCAACGCCCAAATCAGCGCAGAAACCACCGCACGCGGGCGTGAAGCGGTTGAGAAATTTTTGCAGCGTTTGGGCCGCACGGCCATACGCCTGGAAGAACTGGCGAGCCAACTGGGCTTCAAATCGGCAGATGGCTTGTTCGAAGTGGTGGGCAAAGACGAGTATTCCCTGCGCAACATCGAGGTTTTGCTCAACCCGCCCGAGCCCGAACCGGAGCCCGATGCCTATTTTCAAAAGAAATTCAAAGGCGCGTCGCCCCGCAAATCGCCCTCGGGTGTTTTGGTGGTGGGGGTAGATTCCTTGCTGACCCAGCTCTCGCGCTGCTGCAAACCTGCGCCACCCGATGTGATCAGCGGTTTCGTCACCCGGGGCAAGGGTGTGAGCATTCACCGGCAAGACTGCAGCAACTACAGGCAATTGGCGGCTCGCCACGCAGAGCGGGTGATCGAGGTGCGCTGGGCTGAGCGCCAAGGCCCAGAGGCCCCTGTTTACCCGGTTGACGTCGCGGTGGAGGCGTTTGACCGGCAAGGCCTGCTGCGTGACATCTCGGAAGTGTTCTCGAAAGAAAAAATGAACGTCATTGGCGTTCAAACCCAGTCGGTCAAAGGCACGGCTTGGATGACCTTCACCGTAGAGATCAGCGACGCCGTCGTTTTGAACAAAGTTTTGGGCAGCGTGAAAGCCGTCAAAGGGGTCAGGGCAGCCAGAAGGCGCTGATTTTTTGATGCTACAATTTGCTGCTTAGCAGGCGCGTAGCTCAGTTGGTTAGAGCATCACCTTGACATGGTGGGGGTCGCTAGTTCGAATCTAGTCGCGCCTACCAAATTCGGTAGGATCAAAAAACCCGGTACAAAGCAATTTGTGCCGGGATTTTTTTTGCCCTGTTGTTTTTTTATGCGCCTGAACTTCGCGTTTTTTCCAAACGAGTAGGCAAATTTTTCAAGGCCGTTGCGCCCTCTGTCAGCGCTTGGCCAAGACAAAGATGGTCTGCCGCAATTTGCCCACACCTTTGACAGCGCTGCGCCGAAAACTCTCAACCGTACGCCTGCAGCAGCCCATTTGCCGTCAACTTGCTATTTGGCCAGCGCGATTTTTGAAGGTATTTTTCTAAAAAAATACTATAATATTATTAATATAATTTTATTAATTAAATAATATTAAATAAAAATTAAAAAATCCTATCTGAGCTGGGTGTTCTGATTCTATAGCCGATTCGCCACTTCCTGAACGGTGAGGAATAGGCCTGCTTGTTGGCATTGATGCTCTAAAGAGCATTCAATTTTCAAAAATTCAATGACATTTTGATCATCATGGTGATAAAAAATTTAAATTGATTAAAATATAAAAGTAAAGCAATAAGAGTTTGGAGAATTATTGTGCCAAAAATTCAAAACCAAGCTGTATACAATGCGGCTTATCGTGCTACAAGACAATTACTTTTGGGTAAAAATGGACGTCATCCTACGGCAAGATTTCGGCAATACGATGTTGGGCAGTATCTTTATCGCTACGCATCGCAATCGTTGAGTGAATTTGCAGGGAACTACGAAGGAGCTCGAAAAATTTGGAGAGGCGTACAAAGCGACACAGAAAATCGGTGGACGGGTTTCGGGGGGAGTGGACCAGGCGGCCAGGTTGGCCTTTACACCACATTGGAGCAAATTGGTTCTGGTTCAACGGTATTTGGAGAATTATTTCATTACTTGGCGAATGAGGCAAACCCTAAAAATGACCAAACGATAGAATATTCTGATTTCGAAGGAGCAATAGTAAGGAGTGGTCGTGTTAAGCCAGAGCCTGCAATGGTAAGCCACAAGGCTGAGCGTATGCATTATATGTTTGCCTTCACGCTTGAGAAATCAATACGAGTTTTGGATTTGAGAGTTCCCATAACTCCTGCAGATGACAGTTCATTCGTATACCATATATATGAATTATGCAAACAAAATAATCCTGAATTATTTACAAGTTTAAATTGTATTGATCTTTACAACCACGGATCCGATGCCAGTTTTTGCAGAGGAATTGGCAATTCTTGTTTGGAAGTCATTCAAAACGGCAATGGCATACTCACCACTTCAGCACGAGATGCAAGAAGTTTAAGTATCATTATAAAAGAACCTGCAGGCACAGAACTTAAATATTTAAAATTTGCGGGAAGGAGTACATTTTTCGTGGAACCTGCAACTGGTACTGCAGATGGATGCGCCGAAACGATAGAAGATCAAATATACAACGACAAGGTTTTGTTCAATGTGGTTCTTACGCCAGCAGAAGCTGCGAGAAGATACGCTAAAAAATACAAAGCCAGATCAATGCTGAGTAAGGCATTTTCTGTTTTTAAATAAACCCCATTAAATCCATAAAGTATAAATTCAAATAATGCTTTATCCATTGATTGCGCTTTGGCGTCACAATTTCAGAGTGACTTTTTACGAGTCAGGAGGCGTTTCAAGCGCGGGTCTTTTTGGCGCTCACAGGCCTTCTGCTGATTCTGTTTTGGGCCACCGCCACACCTTCTATACCGCATCGGAGGCACAAAATTATTTGCGTTATTGGACAGGGGATCCGTCGGCACGCAGCCAACTGATGTGGTTAATTCACAGAATGGACGCCAGTTCGGCGAATTACCTGGGGGGTGATGGTTGGATCGATGCATTGGCCAATCGGTTGTTAGGCGGTGGTCTCATTGCCATGGAGGAGTCCAGTCGTCTATCCGCCCCTGGTCGTTTGAAGGTACCGCCCAAAGCTGGTGCCAAGGCAGCCGCCTTGGCCGCTTTGCCGCCATTGGCCAGCGTGCCTGCCGTGCCCATTGTGGTACCGCTCTTGCCTGCGCTTGAGGATCTGCAAATCGAGACTGCTGAAGTGATGCCCGAAATCAATCAAAGTTTGGTCAAAGTTGACCAGACCTTGGTCAGTGTGGGCTCGGTCAGTGCCTCACTCTCACCCACCACCGCTGGCATTGCCGACATCCAAACGGCGCTCAACGAGGCGTCCTCTCGCACCAGCAAACAGCTGGCTGATATGTGATCCCAATGTCCATCGAATCGAAATTTACAGACGGCGATGAAGTCGCGGTTGACGCCGAAGGTGGTGAAGCGGGCGCTGATGGTTCAGCCGACGGCGACGCTGCCGGTTCTGAAGATGCTGCAGGTGAAGCGGGCGGTGATGCTGGTGATTCTGATGATGCCGAGGGCGGTGCTGCAGATGAAGAAACGGGTGCAGATGGTGAAGCAGGCGCTGATGGTTCAGCGGACGGCGACGCTGCCGGTTCTGAAGATGCTGCAGGCGGGGATGGTGGCGAAGCGGGAGCCGATGGTGAAGCGGGCGCAGAAGGCGCTGCAGATGCCGATGGTGAATCTGGCAATGAATCAGCTGGTTCTGGTGACGCCGAGGGTGGCGAAGCGGTCGCAGAAGGCGCTGCGGACGCTGATGGTGAATCTGGCAGCGAATCAGGCGGTTCTGGTGAAGCCGAAGGTAGTGAAGCGGGCCCTGATGGTTCAGCGGACGGCGATGCTGCCGGTTCTGAAGATGCCGCAGGCGGGGATGCTGGCGAAGCGGGTGGCTCAGGTGAAGAGGGCGCAGCGGATGCCGACGGTGAAGCAGGCAGCGAAGCCGGTGGTTCTGATGACGCTTCGGACCTAGCCGCCGACGAAGCTGGCGGCGGTGGTGATACCGATGCCGAGGGTGAGTCTGGCAGCGAATCAGGCGGTTCTGGCAAAGCAAGTGCCGATGGTAAAGCCGGCGCTGATGGTGAAGCAGGTGCTGGCCGCATGAAACTGGCCTCCGAATCCGAACAGTCCATCGGCTCTGGCATGGTTCGTTTGTCAACCGCCATCGGTTCTGCAGGGAGCTTGGTCGGGTCTTCTTTGGTTGGCATGGCATCCGATTTGGTCTCGGCCCAACAGTCCATGGCCAAGTATTTTGCTGTGGTTCAAGCCGCCAATGCAGCCGTTCCTTTGGTGATTGACCCGGTGCCGGTGGTCGATGGCCTGCAGCCAGGCATTGATGCCGGCTTGTTGCAGGTTCAGGCCCTGGGCACAAAAGCCCAAGACATATCCGCACCTGTCACGGCCAAGTGCGATGAAAGCGCAAAGCTCAACACCAATGCAAAGGCCGCCCTTGACCAGGTCACGGCCTTGCCGGATGGGCTCAAGGCGCTGCTGTCGGGTGTGGAACTGCATCTGCAGGAGATGGCCAATTACAGCCTGGCCTTAAAAGCGGTTTCTTTGCAAGCAGGGCCTGTCTGCGGCGTGGTGCAAGATTTTGGTGAAAAATTAGAGACAACACTGACAGCGCCTGGCGGCGACGCCAGCGCATTGCACCATGACGCGCTGGCCAAAATCGAAAATTTGCGCCAGCAACTCGTGGCCAACGTCAAAGTGGAGCAAGCCCGCTTTGGCAATGCCAATTCGGCCTTGTCGGTATTGCTGGAAACAGCCTTGCAAGGGGCGGACGCGCAGGTCGCTACAGTCAATGCAGCGCTCAACGCTTGTGTTGCACCAAGCCAAGAGTTGGCTTTGTCCGTGAGCGAAGTGGGCCAATCTGCCTCCGGCCAATATGCCCAGGTTCAAACAGAGTTGGGGCCAACCGTTCAAAACTTGGCCAAGCCCGTCTCGGTTGCCCAAGCCAAGCTGGACGCGTTGGTGGTGCAAGTGGACACCAAAGCCAAGGAGGCAGACGAGAACCTCAAATTGCTCATGGCGCCCGTGAACGGGTGTCTGAACCAACTCAGCGCCTGCGTGAGCGCGATTGCCAAAGCATTGGATGACTTTGACAAAGAAGGCGGTGCCGTCAAAGAAGCTTTGGCCAACATCCATGCCCAAGCAGATCAAGCCAAAGAAACGCTCAACAACGTGGTGAAAAATTTTGACCCCGTTGACGGCATGATTGCCGCTGCGATTTCGGCCATTGCGGCCATCAAGGATGGCATCCCTGCCATGGTGGCCCAAGCAAAATCTTCTCTGACCGCCGCCAGCGCGGAGTTGGACCAGGCCTCTGCGCTGTGCGACAGCGCCATTGAAATTTGCACCCGTTACATGATGCGCGCGCCCATGCTGGTCCCAGCCAGGCTGCTGTTTTTGGGGGTCAAGACCATGATCCCCGGTATCAAGAGTGGCATCACGGTGGCCGTGGGATCACTCACCACTGCAGAAACCACGGCGGTCGGTTTGCTTGCTAAAGCAGAAGCTGGGGTGGGGGGCTTGAAACCTGTTTTGGCCAAGGTTGTGGACGTCATCAAAAAAGCCGTCTTGGTGATGGTGAACATCATTACTGCTTTTCAAACAGCCTTGGCTGCTGCGGTCGCCAAGATTGAGCCCGTCATTCAGGCTTTGGCCAATGCCGTTGGGACCATTCCTCCAAAAATTGAGTTGATGAAGCAGAAACTCAACGCTTCTGTGGAGGCCTATTTGAACAAGGCCAAGCCAGGAACCGCAGCCTCCAAGCTTAAATTGGATGAAATGAGGACGCGCATCTTCGAGCCGGTCAATGCACAACTGGATGGCGTGGATGGCCCGCTGGGATCGGCCATTGCCCAAGCCCAAACGCAGGTGCCAGAAAGGGCCACCGAGCTCAGTGGCAACTTGAAAACCCTCGCTTCGCAATTAGAGCCATTGCCTGGTTTGACCGTTCAAGCGGCTGAAAATTTCAAAAATTTTGTGCGCAGCGCCAAAACACAGTTGGGTGCTTTGAATGCCAGTGAGTCCGCGCAATCGCAGGCGGCACTGTCGCAAATCCATGGTGTGCTTGATGCGGCAGTGGCTCAACTCACGATACTCAAGGCGGCCGCTGAACTGCCTGAGGTTTCTGATGAAGAGGAAGGCCAAACCACCGGGCAAGGCGAAGAGGGCATGCCCGACATCGATGTCTCTTCACTTTTTTCTCCATCTGATTCGCTGGGTCAAACGGCCAGTTTCAGCGAATCCGATGCCAGCGCCGACGGTTCAGTGGGCGGCGAAGCGGGTCTTGAAGGCGGCGGCGATGCCGAGGGCGAAGCGGGCGGTGCTGGTGACGCCGAGGACGGTGTAACCGATGCAGATGTGGGCGCTGAAGGTTCAGCGGACGGCGACGCCGCAGGTTCTGAAGATGCTGCAGGCGGGGATGCTGGCGAAGCGGGCGCAGAAGGCGCTGCGGATGCCGAAGGTGAATCTGGCATCGAAGCCGGTGGTTCTGGTGATGCCGAAGGCGGTGCTGCCGATGGAGAAGCAGGCAGTGAAGCCGCAGGTTCTGGTGACGCATCGGACCAAGCCGCAGACGACGCTGGCGGCGGTGGTGATGCCGATGGCGAATCTGGCAGCGAATCAGGCGGAGCTGGTGAGGCCGAGGGTGGTGAAGCGGGCGCAGAAGGCGCTGCGGATGCCGATGGTGAATCTGGCAGCGAAGCCGGTGGTTCTGGTGATGCCGAAGGCGGTGCTGCCGATGGAGAAGCAGGCAGTGAAGCCGGTGGTTCTGGTGACGCATCGGACCAAGCCGCAGACGACGCTGGCGGCGGTGGTGATGCCGATGGCGAATCTGGCAGCGAATCAG
>CAMCNQ010000043.1 GCA_945875955.1 Limnohabitans sp. Rim8
GCGGTGCGCGACCCGCGTGTGCTGGCCTTGGCGCAAAAGGTCGAACTCTCTGAAGACCCTGCCATGAGCCGCAGACTGCCCCACGAGCGGCCAGCCCGCGTGGTCATCACCGACAAACAAGGCCGGCAATGGACCGGTGAAGCCGGGGCCAACCGGGGCGACGACGCTTTGCCTTACAGCGCCGCCGAGCTGAGCCAGAAATTCCTCGACCTGACCAGCCGCGTCTGGCCCATGGGCCATGCCGAGCAAGTGCTGCAGGCGACACACGGCTTGTGCGCGGGCCAACTGGCCTTGGCCCCCTGGTTGCGCTTGCTGGCGGCTGCGCCCAAAGCCTGAAATACAGGTGCCAAATGACATGCGCCATGAAATGTTCTATTGACAGGACAAATTGATGCATGCACCATTTCGTGGTGTCCACCTTCCAACGGCCTGCCACCTGCGGCCGACCGCTGCACGACCTTCCAACTGAAAGCCCTTCGAATGCAAACCTCTGACAAGTCAGCCCGCCAGCTTTACGCCGACATCAAAGCAGCCCCCACGCGCAAGCGTTTTGGCTTTGGCCGCATGCCCGCCTTGATCAACATCGACTTGCAAAAAGCCTACACCTGCGTTGGCGAATTTGCCACGGCCTACGAGACCGACCCTCAGCAACTTGAACACGTCAATGCCCTGGCCGCTGAGTTCCGTGCGCGGGGCTTTCCCGTGGTTTGGACCTATGTGGCCTACATGGATTCGGGCGAAGACTGCGGCATTTGGGGCACGCGCACCAACACCCCCGATTCTTTGCAAAACATCAAAGTGGGCAGCCGCCGCGCGGAGTTTGACGACCGCTTGAAGATCGACCACCAGCGCGACATCGTCATCAACAAGCGCATGGCTTCGGCCTTTTTTGAAACCAATTTGGGCTCGATTTTCACCTTCCACGGGGTAGACACGGTGGTGGTCACCGGCGGCTCTACATCGGGCTGCGTGCGCGCCACCGTGCTGGACAGCCTGCAGCGCAGTTTTCGCACCATCGTGCCCGAGGAATGCGTGGCCGACAAGCACGAATCGCCCCATTTCGCCAACCTCTACGACATGGCCTTGAAGTATGCGGACGTTATTTCGGTCCAGGAAACCCTGGACGGCCTGCGCCAGATTGCCCCCGCTGCAGGAGCTGCACGGTGAAGCGCGATCCCGGTTTTTACGACTACCTGCCCTACAACAACCGCCCCCGCATCACGTGGCCGGGTGGGGCCCGGGTGGCATTTTGGGTGGCTCCCAATGTGGAGTATTACGAACTCGACCCACCGCGCAACCCCGCCCGTGCCCCTTGGGCCAGGCCTGCGCCGGACGTGCAGAACTTTTCTTACCGCGACTACGGCAACCGGGTGGGCTTTTGGCGCATGCTCGATGCCATGAAGCGCTGCAACATGCGCGGCAGCGTTTCCCTGAACGTGGCGGTGTGTGAGCACCACCCCGAGGTGATTGCCGCTTGCGCTGAAAACGGCTGGGAATTTTATTCACACGGCACCTACAACACCCGCTACCTCATGGGCATGACCGAGGCGCAAGAGCGGGCCGTGATCCAGGACTCGATCGACACGATTTTGAAATACACCGGTCAAAAATTGGACGGCTGGCTGGCCCCTGCACTGACCTACACCGACCGCACCATGGACTTGGTGGCCGAGATGGGCCTGAGTTATGTGTGTGACCTTTTTCATGACGACCAACCGGGCCCGGTGAAAGTCAAACAAGGGCGCTTGACCAGCGTGCCATATTCCTTGGAAATGAACGACACGATTGTCTACAACGTCAATTTGGTTTCGCCACGGCGCTATGCAGACATTCTCAAACGCCAGTTTGACCGCCTGTATGCCGAAGGCGAGCAGTCGGGCACGGTGATGTGCATCCCATTGCACCCCTACCTGATTGGCCAGCCCTATCGGATGGCGGCTTTCGAAGAGGCCCTGTCCTACATCACCAGCCACGACAAAGTATGGCTGGCCACTGGCCGCGAAATCGCGGCCCATTTTAATGACCATTACCATGCGGCCTTCACCGCCGCAGGGCAAGCAGTGGGAGAGGCCGCATGAGCTTGCCTGACGACTACCTGCAATACCCTTTGCGCCGCTACGGCATGGACCATGACCGCTATGCGTGGTCGATGTTGCCCCAGCGCCCCCCTGTCAAGTGGCCGCATGGCGCGCGCCTGGCGCTGTGGGTGGTGCCTGCGCTGGAATGGTTTCCGCTGAACATGGCGGGCCAGCCTTTCAAACCCCCGGGTGCCATGCACACCGCCTACCCCGATTTTCGCCACTACACGCTGCGCGACTACGGCAACCGGGTCGGCATTTTCCGCATCATGCAGGCGCTGGATAAGCACCACATCCCGGCCTCGGTGGCGGTCAACGCCGCTGTGGCCCAGCGCTACCCTTCCTTGATCCAAGCCTGCGTGCAGCGCGGATGGGAGATCATTGCCAATGGGCAGGACATGGACCACTTGCACCACGGGGGCTTGTCGCAAGCGCAAGAGCAGCAGTGGATAGAGCAGGCCCTGCAGCTGCTGCAAAGCGCCTCGGGTCAGCGCATACGCGGCTGGCTCTCACCTGCCAAGTCGGAGTCTCACCACACCCTGGACCTGCTGGCGCAGGCCGGTTTGGACTATGTCTGCGACTGGGTCAACGACGACATGCCTTACAAGATGAACACGGCCACCGGTGCTTTGCATGCCATGCCGCATCCGATCGACATCGATGACTACACCATCTTGGTGCAAAACCACCACACCGAAGACGATTTCAGAGACCAACTCATTGACCAGTTTGACGGCCTGTACCGCGAGTCGAGCAGCGACAACGGCAGGGTCATGGCGATCTCTTTGCACCCTTGGGTGATCGGTCAGCCGTACCGGATACGTGCGCTGGAAGAAGCACTGGCCCACATCATGCAGCACCAAGGGGTTTGGGCCGCCACCGGCAGCGCCATTTTGGACGCTTGGCGCGACAGCGCATCTGCTGGCCAAGCGGCCAGCTAAAAACCATTGAAAGGCGCCCCTGCATGCCCGTTATTTCCATCACCTTGTTGCCAGGCTACAGCCCTGAGACCGAGCAGCGCTTGGTGCAGCGCGTGGCCCAAGCCACGCGCTCAGTGATCGCGGCCTCCCCTGCGGGCACCACGGTCTTTGTGCACCAAGCCAGCACCTACCAGCGCGATGGCCGCGTGTTCAGCGGCGGTGGCCAGGCCCGGGTCGACGCTTCTGCACTGGTTCGCCAGTTTTTGGCGCTGACGCAAAACCGCCAGTTGACCGAGGCGGCCCAGTTGCTGTCGCCGGCCTTTGCCATGCACTTTCCAGCCAGCCCGGTCATGCACCGACTCGAAGAGTTGGTGGACTGGGCGCGTGGCCGCTACCAGCAAGTGGCCAAAGACTACGTGCATTTTGACGAGTCTTGGGGCGACGAATCGTGTGTGGTGCATTGCTCAGGCCACTTGCACGGGGTCTGGCTTGACGGCAGCGCTTTTTCGGGCATTCGCTTCATCGACCGCTTTGAAATCGTCGACGGCCTGATCCAGCGGCAAGACGTGTGGAACGACCTGGCCGAAACCCGGTCCAAGCGTGGCTGAATTGGCCACCAGCCAAAGCGCCATGCCGCAAGCGGTGGCCATGCACGAGCGCATCGCCTACTCGGCCATGCCCGAGCGCGTGCCACTGCAATGGCCAGACGGTGCCAGGCTGGCCCTTTGGGTGGCCCCCAACATCGAGCATTACGAGTATTTGCCCGCCCAGATTCGGGTGCGCAACCCCTGGCCCCGCGTGCTCCATCCCGATATTTTGGGTTATGGCCTGCGCGACTACGGCAACCGCGTGGGGGTTTGGCGCTTGATGGCATTGATGGACCGCTTTGCCCTGCCTTGCACCGTGTCCCTGTCCTCGGCGGTGCTGGACATGTACCCCGACATCACCGAGGCCATGCTGACCAGGCGCTGGGAGTTGATGTCGCATGGGCTGTACAACACCCGCTACCACTGGGGCATGAGCGAGCCCGAAGAGCGCGCCGCGATTGAAGAATGCCAGGAAATTCACCGGCGCATCACGGGCCAAAGTTTGCGCGGCTGGTTTTCGCCGGCCGCCTCCAACACCCGCAACACCCCCGACTTGGTGGCCCAATCGGGCATCGATTACCTCTGCGATTTCTACCACGATGACCAACCCACCCCCTTGCGGGTGCGCGAGGGCAGCTTGATTTCCTTGCCCTACAGCATGGAAATCAACGACAGCATTGCCTGGCGGCGTGGCATGGAGGCGCAGGCCTTTGCGCGCAAAATTTGCGACGAATTTGACACCTTGTATGCCGAGGGCGGGCGCGTCATGAACATCGCGGTCCACCCCTTCATCATGGGCCAGCCGCACCGCATAGACCACCTGGAAAAAGCGCTGGCGTATGTGCTGGGCCACAGCGGGGTCTGGTGTGCCACCGGCGGCCAGATCGTTGACTGCTACCGCGCACAAACCCCCACGCACAAACCCCTGCCCACCTGACCCAAGCCCCATTGCGCCCCTTTTGAAAGCACCGATTGATGAACCCAGCCACCGACTACATTCGCGCCTACATGGCCGAGCGCCCCATTGAGCCGGGCTCAAGCGCCTTGGTCATGATTGACTTGCAATACGCCACCGGCTCGCGCCACGGCGCTTTGGGCCGAAAACTGCAATCGCAAGGCTCAAGCGTGGGCAATTACCGGTTCGACCGCATCGAGTCCCATGTGGTGCCCAACAGCTTGCGTCTGCTCGAACACTTTCGCCAACTGGGCCGGCCGGTGCTGCACGTCACCATTGGCGCAGCCCATGCCGATGCGCTGGACGCGCCCTTGCACATGCGCAAACTGTTTGTTGAATTTCAAAACCACGTGGGCAGCCGCGAACACGAGATTTTGGACGAGCTCAAGCCCCTGCCCAACGAACACGTGTTGCGCAAAACCACCATCGGCGCGTTTGCCTCGACCGGCATCGACAGCTTGCTGCGTGCCTTGCGGTGCGAACAGCTTTACCTGACCGGCGTCTCCACCAACATGTGCGTAGAAACCACGGCCCGTGAAGCCGCCGATCGGGGCTATTTGGTCAGCCTGGTCGAAGACGCCTGCGGCACCACCCACGAAGACCTGCACCAAGTGACCATGCGCAATTTCCAGCGCCTGTTTGGCCGTGTGTGCAGCACCGATGAAGCGCTCCAAGAAATGGCGGCTGTGCATGTCTGAGCGCAGCCCAACCGAGTTGCCCCGCTGGCGTGTGCTGGTGATCGTGCCGTTCGCCATGTCCAGCGACAATTTGTTGTTGCGCCAGGACCAACTGCGCAGCTTGTCCTTGGGCCCTCACATTGATTTCGAATACCGGCCTGTGAAAGCCGGGCCTGTCAATTACGCCAGCCACCATGATTTTGTGCTGGCCGACGTGGCCAATTTTGAGGCCGGTTGCCGTGCCCAAGAGGAGGGCTTTGATGCCGTGTGCATAGACACCATGAGCGACTCTGGTGTTGCGGCCTTGCGCTCGGTGTTGGACATCCCGGTTTTCGGCCCCGGCAAAGTGTCGATACTCTCGGCCCTGATGCTGGGCGATCGGTTTTCATTCCTGACCATGGCCAGCCGCTGGAAGCCGCTGTACAAAAAAGCCTTGGACGAGCTGGGCCTGCACCACAAGTGCGCCTCGGTGCGGGCGATCGAAGTGCAGCCCGACAACCTGGGCCTGCTGTCGGGCAAAGAAGAAGATGTTTTTCCCCTGCTGGAAGCGGCCGCACGCCTGGCGATTGAAGCCGATGGCGCAGAGGTGATCATTTTGGGCTCGACCACCATGCACCAAGCGCATGCCTATTTGCAGGCACGCCTGCCGGTGCCGGTCATCAACCCCGGCCCACTGAGCTACAAAATGGCCGAGGCGGCTTTGGGCCTGGGCCTCAAACACAGCCGCGTGGGTTACCCCAGGCCCATGCACGACCGCAGACCGATGCTGCACGCCATGTTGAATGCAGCCCAAGCCCATTTGCAAAGCCCGCCATGACACGCCTGCTCAGCCAAGACCAGGTGCAAAACTACGAACGCGATGGTTTTGTTTGCCCCATCCATGTGCTGGAGCCGGGCGAGGTCAGCGCCTTGCGCGGCGAGCTGCAAGCCTGGGAGCAGGCCCGGGGCGCGGCGATTGATTTTCCCGAGAAGTCAAAGTCTTATTTGTTGTTCAACTGGGCCGACCAACTGGTGCACCACCCCAAAATTTTGGACGCGGTGCAAGACCTGATTGGCCCGGACATCTTGGTCTACCACTCCACCTTGTTTCTCAAAGAGGCCCACACCCCGGCCTATGTGCGTTGGCACCAGGACAGCACTTATTTTTATTTGTCACCGCACCAGCATGTCACCGCCTGGGTCGCCCTGTCTGACGCCACCGAGCTGGCCGGCTGCATGCGGGCCTTGCCCGGCAGCCACCGCTTAGGGGCCTTTGCGCACGACGACAAACCCGAGCCCATGAACATGATTCGGCGCGGGCAGGGCATCAGTGAACGGTTTGACCAAGAAACCGGCACGGCCATGCCGGTTTTGGCCGGGCAAATGTCCTTGCACCACACCGACTTGGTGCACGCCTCGGGCGCCAATGACAGCGATGACCGGCGTATAGGTTATGCCATCAGCTATGTGCCCGCACATGTCAGGCCCACAGGCCACGTGAGGCCGTCTGCACTGTGTGTGCGGGGCCGCGACCACGGCCACTTTGTGCCTGAAAAAAGACTGGAAACGCCCCTGTCAGAACAGGCGTTTGCGCAGCACGGCCAAGCGCTGGCGCTGTTTCGCAGCTTGCAAGACAGCGGTTTTTCAGTCACCCCCACACAGGAAGCCCCATGAGCACCCATTTGAGCCCGACCGAGCTGGTCGCCTTGGTCGAACGCTATTTTGCCGCCGTCGACCGCATGGACCTGGAGGCCACCTTGGCCTGCTTTGAGCCCGAGGCCAGCTTTCAAATCGCCACTTTCGACACGCTCTACCAAGGGCGTGACACGGGCATTCGCCAGATGTTTGAGCGGCTCAACACCCGCTACACCCGCGTCTGGCACGGCCAGTTTGACCATGTGGTCCAGCCCAACGGCCGCGTGGCCAGCCAATTCAGGGTTGAAAACACGCTTTTGGATGGCAGCGTGCGGGTCAAAAACAACTGCAATTTTTTCAGCGTGCGGGCAGACCGCTTTGTCGCCGTTCAGGTCTATATGAGCGGGGACAACTCGCTGGGCTAGGCCGAATGGGTTTCACCCGCAAGGCCCGGCCATCCATGTCAGGCCATTTTCTTTAGAGCCCTTCGCCTTCGTCAGCCCCTCGGCCGTGCCCAACTTCCGGGTTTAGGTTGAACCCAGTCCCTTGGCCAAGTGCATTTCAAGGAACTCGATCAACTCTTTGATCCTGGGCAGTTGCAAGCGCCGCTCTGGCACCAAGGCCTTGAGCCAAATTTGCGGCACCCGGTATTGGGGCAAAACCTGCACCAGCCGGGCTTGCTGGAGTTCAGGGGCTGACAAGTAATCGGCCAGCACGGCAATGCCCATGCCGTTGAGCGCGGCTTGCAGCAAGCCCGGTCCATCGGTGGTTTTGAATTTTGGTTTCAGGTCCAGCATCACCGTGCCCTGGGGCCCCAACAACTGCCATCGGCTGCCCGAGGTGGCGTAGACCAAGGTGTCCAAGTCGTACAGGTCAGACGGCTGCGTGGGCGCACCGTGGGCGGCCAGGTACGAGGGGGCAGCGCACAGGTTGCGGTCCAGTGCACACAAAGGGATGTCGACCACGCCGCCATAAGACTCCGGCAGTGCGCCCAAGGCGATGTCAAAACCCTCTTCCAAAGGGTTCACAGACCGGTCCGCTTGCAACACCTCCAGGTGCAGTTGGGGGTGCATGGCCATGAATTTTTGCAAAATCGGGTTCAGGTAAAGCTGGCCCAAAGTGCCAGGCACCTTGAGCCGGATGTGGCCTTCCAAATGGCCCCGGTGCCTGGACAAGCCACCGAGCAGGTCGTCGGTGCTGCTGAGCAAAGCCCGGATGTCGATCAGGTAGCGTTCACCCACATCGGTCAGCTCCATGCTGCGGGTGGTGCGCATGAACAGCGGGGCTTGAATCCTTTTCTCGAGGTCCTGGATGCGCTTGGCAATGACCGAGGGCACAACGTCGAGTTTGCGCGCGGCGGCCGAAAAACTGGCGCTTTCGGCGGCGGTGACAAAGGCTTTGAAGTTGTCGTACAGGTCCATTTGCGCTCAATTGGAATAAGTGAATTTCTTAAATGGTAGTTGTTTTTGCAAACGGGATTGACTAGCATGGACAAATCTTTTTAACCGCCCATCACCATGTCGACCACGCCCTTGACCACTTTGCCCCAAAGGCCTTACCTGCGCATCGCCACCGAAGAGGCGTTTTCGCCGCCTGAGATGCTGGAGATTTACAAACGCATTTTGGCCAAAGACACCGTTGATCCGGGCTTCCAGCACCTGATGGGCTTTTACATGAGCAGCCCCAGCGAGCGGGCCCAGCACATCATGCGTTGCCTGGTGGATTTGGACGAACTGCGTTTGCAGCACATGGACGCGGCCGGTGTGGACATGCAGGTGATTGGCCTGACCTCGCCCGGTGTGCAAATCATGGACAAAGACACGGCCGTGGCGTTTGCCCCGGTGGCCAACGACATCTTGGCCGAGGCCACGCGCCGCCACCCGAATCGGCTGGTGGGCATGATCTCGGTCGCGCCGCAAGACCCGGCCGCAGCGGCCAAAGAAATTCAGCGCGGGGTGAACCAGTTGGGCATGCATGCGGTGGTGATCAATTCACACACCCAAGGCGAGTACCTGTCGGACACCAAGTTTTGGCCTATCTTTGAGGCGGCCGAGGCCATGGACACGCCGATTTATTTGCACCCCAATGCCTTGCCGGCCGCCATGATCGAGCCCTTCATCGAAGCGGGTCTGGATGGGGCGATTTATGGTTTCGGTGTCGAGACGGGCCTGCATGCTTTGCGCCTGATCACCTCAGGCGTGTTTGACCGCTTCCCCAAGCTGCAAATCATCTTGGGGCACATGGGCGAGGCCCTGCCGTTTTGGGCTTACCGGCTCGATTACATGCACGCGGCCACCGTCAGGTCCAAGCGCTACCCCAGCGTTTTGCCCACCCTTAAAAAACCCAGCGACTACCTGCGCGAGAATTTCCACATCACCAACAGCGGTGTGGCATGGGGCGCCGCGCTGAAGTTCACGCAAGACTTCATGGGGCCAGACCGGGTGCTGTACGCGATGGACTACCCTTACCAATACGTGCCCGAAGAAGTCGCCATGCTCGAAAACCTGGACATGGCGCCGCAAGTGCGCAAAGCGTTTTTCCAGGACAATGCGGCTCGTTTGTTCAAAATACCGTTGGCGACCTGAGCCATTTCTCGACATCAAAACTAGGAGACTCACCATGACATCCATCCACCGCAAAAAGCTGCTGTCGCTTGCAGCCGTTTTGTTGAGCGTTTGCAGCCTGGGTGCCCATGCCCAGGCCAACTACCCCAGCCAGACCCTCAAAATCATTGTGCCCTTCACTCCCGGCACGGGCATGGACACCATTGCCCGCGTGGTGGCGCCCCGCTTGAGCGAGCGCCTGGGCCAGCCCGTGGTGGTGCAAAACCAGCCCGGTGCCAGCGGCAACATTGGTGCCGAGGCGGTGGCCAAATCAACGCCCGATGGCTACACCATCCTGATGGGCGCCAACACCATGTTGATGGCCTCACAAATGTACAAAAGCGTGGCCTTTGACCCGATCAAGGACTTTGCACCCGTGTCCATGGCCGCCTATGGTTCATTGATGTTGGTGGCCCACCCCAAAACCGGCATCAAAACCTTGCCCGAATTGGTCAAAATGGCAAAGGCCCAGCCCGGCGCCATCAGCTTTGGTTCACCCGGTGTGGGCACGCCGCACCACATGGCCATGGAGTTGTTCAAGCTCGAATCCAGCACCTTCATGCTGCACGTGCCTTACCGCGGCTCCGCCGGTTACACCCAGGATTTGCTGGGCGGCGAGCTCAATGTGGGCTTTTTGCCGGTTCACATTGCCCAAGGCTTTGTCAAAAATGGCCGTTTGAATGCACTGGCCGTGGGCAGCCCCAAGCGCCATCCGGTGGCTCCCGAAGTGCCCACCTTTGAAGAAGAGGGCGTCAAGCGCATCGATGTGGACCTCTGGTACGCTTTTTATGCCCCCAGCAAAACCCCAGCGGCCGTGGTCGCGCGCTTGAACACCGAGATGTCGGCCATCTTGCGCCAAAACGATGTCAAGGAAATCCTGGGCAAAGCCGGCATGACCGCCGTGGCGTCCACCCCCGCAGAGTTGGGGGTCATTTCGGCCAAAGACTATCCGCGCTGGGGCAATGTGATCCGCAGCAAAAACATCTCGGCCGAATGACGGTTTGAGCAAGGCAAAAAGCATGGGCATCGAATCTTGTGGGGTCGCCATCGTGGGCGGCGGCGTGGGCGGCTTGGCCTTGGCTTTGCACCTGCACCAGCGCGGGGTGGCCTGCGAAGTGTTCGAGGCGGTCGAGCAGGTGCGCGAGTTGGGCGTGGGCATCACCCTGCTGCCCCATGCCATGCGCGAATTGGCCGCCTTGGGCTTGCAACCGGCCTTGGAGGCTGCGGGCATTGAAAATTACGAAAGCGCTTTTTTCAACCGCCATGGCCAGTTCATTTACAGCGAGTTGCGTGGCCGCCATGCGGGTTACAAACTGCCCGAGGTGGGCATTCACCGGGGCAAATTGCACAAAATCTTGTTCGATGCCGCCTTGGCGCGCTTGGGGCCAGAGCATGTGCACACCGGCCACCGTTTTGACCGCATGGTGCAAACCGACGAGGGGGTGAACATCACCTTCAAAGACCCGCAAGGACATGACCTGCCCACCGTGCGCGCGCGCGTGCTGATCGCCTCAGACGGCGTCAATTCGGCGGTCCGGCGCTTGTTTTACCCCGATGAAAAGATGGTCTTCACGGGCATCAACACCTGGCGCGGCGTGACCCGTTTTGACCCCATCCTGACGGGCAAGACCTATATGCGCATTGGCTCGATCGAGACGGGCAAGATGGTGATCTACCCCATTGTTGACAAGGTCGACGACGAGGGGCGGCAGTTGGTCAACTGGATGGCCGAGATCCGCATGGAAGAGGGCGTGACCCAAAACGACTGGAACCGCGCTGGCCGCAAAGAGGATGTTTTGAAGCTGTTCAAGGATTGGCATTTCGACTGGCTGGACGTGCCCAAGTTGATCGCCGAGTCCGAGTCGATTTTGGAATACCCCATGGTCGACAAAGACCCGATTGCGCAATGGACCTTTGGCCGGGTGACCTTGCTGGGCGACGCGGCCCACCCCATGTACCCGCGCGGCTCGAATGGCTCGGCCCAGGCCTTGATTGACGCCCGCACCCTGGCCGATGAACTGGCAGCCACAGCGCCAGGCGACGACCCCTTGCCCGCCTTGCACCGCTACGAAGCCGTGCGCAGGCCGCTCACCGCCAAGGTGGTGCAAACCAACCGCAGCACCCCGCCCGACTTCATCAACATCGTGGTGGAAGAGCGGACCAATGGCCAGCCTTTCAAGCACATCGACGATGTGATCAGCCAAGACGAGTTGCGCAAGATCTCCGACGATTACAAGAAAATCGCCGGTTTTTCTTTGGAAGCCTTGTCCAGTCCGAGCTGAGCCCCGGGCAAGCAGCGCCTTCATCCAGTTGGATCAAGCCAGCTGGATCAAGCCATTTGCTTCAAGCCGGTTTGGCCGGGCACCAGCCCATTTCCAGCCAGTGGGCATAGCCAGGTTTGAAAGGCCAAGCGCAGAACTGCACCGGCGTGCCTTGCGGCAGCACCGGCTCGGTCAGGTGGTCCAGCCAAGGGCTGATTGCGCCCATGCGCTGCAACCAGGCTTGGGCTTGTGGGCTCTCCATGGCCAGGCCCGCCTGGCTGGGCTGGGCCAAAGGCAGGCCAGCGCCGCCCTGCGTGGGGCCAGACATGCGGTCATGCAAGCTGCCCCAGGCCACAGCGTGCATTTGGCCTTGCAAGCTGTGCAGCGTGTGCGCGACGGCGTTGATCGCCGGTTCGTTGAAACGCAACTGCCCCAGCAGGTTGTCAAACCAGAAAAAAGCCTTGGGCATGGCGGCCGTGAGCGCCTCCAATTGCGCCAGACCGTCGCCGGTGTGCAGGTGCAAGGCTGTGCCGCTGCGCTGCAAGGCCGCGCCATGCCGCCAACGAAACAAAGGCGCGGCCAGGGGGTCGATGTCCCAGGTGTGGATTTCTTGAAATTGCGCCAACCAAGCGTCTGGCAGCATCCAACCGGCGCTTGGGCCCAGCAGCACCAATTGCTGGCGCGGCATGTCCTGCGCCAAAAGCCAGTTTGAAATTTGCGCGCTTGTGGCGGCCCAGCGTGCCTGTGAACGCCATGCGCGCCAATGCCAGAGCCACCCGCCGGAGAGGTTCATGGCCGCGCTTTCATGCTTGCGCAGGCCACACCGCTTGCCCGTGTGTTGCGTGTGCAGCACGGGTTTGCGCCCCATGCCGCGGCATGCGTGTTGCAGGCCATGGGCCACGCGGCCACACCAGCGCTGCTGCGCTGTGTGCGGCTGAATTCGGCTGCATTTGCGGCGGCTGCGCGGCGGCTGCCCTGTGGGGTGGCGGTGGGTGTCAAAGGCTGCAGGCTCAGGCCTGGTTCAAGCGTTCGTTTTGCGGGAACATGAACTTTTTGGCATCGGCGTCCATCTCGGTCTTGAAGGTGTAGCGGGTTCTGAACGCCTCGGCACGCTGTGCGGCAGGGCGGGCGCTGACCAGGTCCAACAGGCGCTTGATGTGGGGGTACTGCACCCAAGTGGCCTCGCCCATGCCCAGCACAAAGGGCAGCATGCGGGCCCAGCCCCAAAAAGCCATGTCCACAATGCTGAATTCATCGCCCAGCATGTAGGTGTTTTGGCCCAGGTGCTTTTCCAGCACGCTCCAGTGGCGATGGGCTTCGTAGTCGTAGCGGTTCAGCGCATAGGTTTTGGGCTCGGGCGCCATGTGCCGAAAATGCACAGACTGGCCTGAGAAAGGGCCAATGCCACTGGCCAAAAACATCAACCAAGACAGGGCCTGTCCGCGCTGCGGGCTCTGCAAGCCCGGCACAAACCGCTGCTCGCGGTCGGCCAGGTACAACAAAATCGCATTGCTGTCGAAAACAGTCACCTCGCCATCGCGGATGGCCGGCACTTTGGCATTGGGGTTGACGGCCAAAAATGCGGGCTCAAACTGTTCGCCTTTGCGGGTGTCCACCGGCACGGGCTCAAAGGGCAGGCCCAGCTCTTCCAAAAGCAGGGCGATTTTCATCGGGTTGGGGGCGGCGTTGAAGAAAAATTTCAGCATTGAGTTTCCTTGGGTTGGGGGTAGGCGATAAGAACTTGCCATCGGCTCACAGTGTCGCCCAGACCCCGCCTTGGGGTCGGGTTGGGGCAGTCATGTGGGCGACTGCCGTGGGGAGCCAGTTGCCTGCGGTCCTGAGGTATTGGCTTGGGCCCTGGCAGCACAGGCCCGCATTGGCCAAGCTTGGCTTTAACCCCTCAAGCCGAAAAAACCATGCGCACCTGACCCAGTGGGCCAAAATCGGCACAGACCCCATCGCCCGCCTCCAGTTCCAGCGGCACCATGCAGGTGCCGGTGGTGACCACCTGGCCTTGTTCCAGGGTGATGCCCAGGCCAGACAGTTCATTGGCCAACCAGGTCAGCGCGGTGCGCGGATCACCGAGCACATTGCCGCCCGAGCCCGCACGCTGGTAGCGGGTCTGGCCCCCTTGTTCCACCCAAGCCTGTACGGGGTAAGTGCTCAAATCCAAAGCGCGCCAGTCTGCTGTGCTGGCCGGGCCCAACACAAACTGGTGGGCGCAGGCGTTGTCGGCCAGCAATTGCGCATGGCCCGCCTCGGTGAAGGGCGACAGTCTGGAATCGGGCAGCTCGATGGCCGGGTGCAAGCTGGCCACGGCCTGCATGACTTGTGCTGGGGAGTAGGGCGCTGTTTGCGGTGGCAGATCACGCCCCATGGTGAAGGCAAACTCGGGCTCGGCCACGCGCATGCGGTTGCCCTTTGATGGCACAGCGGCCCCGCTGTCAAACACCTGGCCCGACAGCAAACGCCCGGCCAGCGGGCCGCTCACGTTGATGTGGGCTTGGCCATTGGTGCTGGTGGCGGCGATTTTCCAGCCCAGCACGTGACGCCCGCTCACGCGGGGCAGCAAGGCTTGCGCCGCATGGCCTTGCAAGCGGCTCATGGGGCGGCATTGCGCGGGCAGGGCCTGGAGCACCTGGCCCGATTGCCAGTGCGACCAGATCAGTTGGGCCGCCTGCGCGGCAGTGTCATCTTGGGTGTGGGTGGGTGTGTTCATCGGTCAATTGTTACGCCTTGCGCGCCGAATGTCAGCCATTCTTGTGTATAATTTTTTGCTTGATGTGGCCTATAGCGGCCACCCTCCATAAAGGTGATATAGCTCAGTTGGTTAGAGCGCAGCATTCATAATGCTGATGTCGGTGGTTCAAATCCACCTATCACCACCAAATCAAAAGCCCACAGTCTTGCGACCGTGGGCTTTTTTTTGCGCTGGGTACAAAACTCGGGCAAAACCCGGGCGCATCAGCCGTTGATGAAGTTCGGGCTGCGTTTGTTCAAGAAGGCGTCCATGCCTTCTTTTTGGTCGGCGGTGGCAAACAGGCCGTGGAACAGGCGGCGCTCAAACATCACGCCGTCGGACAAGCCGCTTTCAAAGGCGCGGTTCAGGCTTTCTTTGGCGGCCATGGTGGCCAATTGGCCGTAGCCACAAATCACCAGCGCCGCGCCCAAGGCCTCGTCCATCA
>CAMCNQ010000044.1 GCA_945875955.1 Limnohabitans sp. Rim8
TCAGGGTCCAGCTTCTCGCCCTCAATCGCTGAGCTGGTCAATGCCTCTTGTGTCAGCGAGTCGCGGATGTGAGGCTGCAGCCCTTCCAGGCCAATCGCCTCGGCTTTGCCAAGAAGAACCCCTTGGGCGCTTCTGGCCGCAGCCAAGAGGTCTTGGACCCGTTGCGCGTCACATGCCAAAGCGGGCCAATCAGGCAGCTGCCAAATCCAGCGTTGATGCGATTTCATGCCTTAATCATATCAATTTATGATATGAATAAAATGAAAATCGGGTCATCAGTTCTCTTTTACACCGCCCGCCTGAGCAGAAGCGGGCAATCCGAAGACCCGGTCGAAGCACCAGGTGAAGGCGATGGCATAAAAGAAAAAGAAGGCGAGCAGCCCCAAGTTGGCCACCAAGGCAGCGGTGGGCGAAATGTCCAGCCAGAGCGACATGACGGGCAAAAGAATGACCACCAGACCGCCTTCAAACCCGGCCCCGTGGGCCAGCCGCCGAACAAAGGAGCGGCCGCGCACGTCTTGGCGCGACTCCCAGCGCTCAAACAGCCAGTTGAAGGCGTAATTCCAAGTCAGTGCAATGCCCGACAAAACAACCGCCAAGCCCCATGTGGAGGCGGGTGACTTGTCAAAGGCCAGGCTCAAGACGGGCCCAACCACGGCGATGGCAATCGCCTCGTACAAAAGGGCTTGGAGCACGCGGCGGGTGGTGGGTGACATCTTGGGGAATGCGGTGAATTGACCAACAAAAAAAGCGCGCAAGGCGTTGCATGCTTCAAGGAGGTAACACGTCGTGCTCTTGCGGCACTTGCCCGCCTTGACGGCTCAAAAATGCCAGCGCCGCATTCACATCGCCAACTTCTTGGCCATTTGCGGCCAGCGGCACGGCTTGGGGCCGGTTGAACAATTCCTCAAACAACTGGCGTGAGGCCTGCAAACCCTCTTCAGTCAAGACCACCGATTTGTTCTTGTTGATCGGGTCGCCAATGAACCCCTGTTTATAGAGGCGATCCAAAACCTGCCAGTCCAGACCCTTCCAGGCGTGGTTGCCATCGTGCAGGGTCAGTTGCAGCAGGGCCAGAACAGCCTTGTCAATACGGTCGGTGTCCATGGTTGCTCGCTCCTTTTACTTTTACTTTTGCTTTTGCTTTTGCTTTTGCTTTTGCTTTTGCTTTTGCTTTTGCTTTTGCTTTTGAGGCGATGTTGAATATCGCCAAGCACATCCTTTAAAAAACATGCATGCTCTTTTTTATGCATCCCCAGCTCACTGCCGCGCCGTGCGCACATTCGGCGGCAACTTGCCCGGTGCGCTGGTGCGCCAAGGGTTGATGTCCAGCCCGCCGCGCCGGGTGTAGCGGGCGTAGACCGTGAGCTTCGTTGGCTTGCAGCGGGTCCAGATGTCCATGAAGATGCGCTCCACGCATTGCTCATGAAACTCGTTGTGGTTGCGGTAACTCACGATGTACTGCAGCAAACCCGCTTGCTCGATTTGCGGGCCACTGTAGGTGATCTGCAAACTGCCCCAGTCGGGCTGGCCGGTGACCAGGCAATTGCTTTTGAGCAAGTGGCTGACCAGGGTTTCGGTCACGGGCAGTTCGTCGGTTTGGGCCGAGAGCAAATCGGGCGCGGGCTCGTAACGCGTGCACTCGATGTCCATGCGGTCCAGGTTCAGGCCATCCAGTTCGTGCACGGGTTCGGCGTCAAACTTTTCGGGCATCAAGATTTTCACGCCCACGCCGGCCTGCACCGCACCGCCGTGCCAGATGGCCGCGCTGATGTCGCGGCGGATCGTGTCGCGCACCAGGTCCGCACTTTCCAGGCGTGTGTTGTTGAAGCTGTTGAGGTACAGCTTGAAGGATTTGCTCTCCACAATGTGCGTGCTCTCGGCCGGCACCGTGATATGGGCCAGCGCCACCTGCGGCTTGCCTTTGGTATTGAGCCAGGACAATTCAAACGCGGTCCACAAATCCGCCCCAAAAAACACGGGCTGGCCGGTGACCCCGATCTCGGCACGTTTGGTGGCGCGGGGAATCGGGAACAGCAAACCCGCGTCGTACTGGTCCACATAGGCGCTGGATTTGCCCAGCTGGGATTGTTCCGGCGCGTTGTTGAAATCGCTCATGCCTGCACCTTGCGACGGAAAACCAAACGGTCCGGCTCGGACACCTGTGGATCGTGGGCGTAGCCTTCCACATCAAAACCCAGCAGGCCCTCGGGGTGACTGATCTTGTTCTGGATGGCGAAGCGCGCCATCAAACCCCGCGCCCGCTTGGCGTTGAAGCTGATGATCTTGTACTTGCCGACCTTGAAGTCTTCAAACACGCACTCGATCACGCGTGCCTTGAGGGTTTTGCGGTCCACCGACTTGAAATACTCTTGCGAAGCCAAGTTCACGATGACCGGCGTTTTGTCTTTCGCCAGCTGGGCGTTCAGGTAATCCGCAATTTGCGGCCCCCAAAATTTGTAGAGGTTGCTGCCCTGGTCGGTCTGCAGCGTGGTGCCCATTTCCAGGCGGTAGGGCTGCATCCAGTCCAAGGGGCGCAGCACGCCATACAAGCCACTCAAAATGCCCACATGCTTCTGCGCCCAGTCCAGGTCTTGCGGCGACAAGCTCTTGGCGTCCAGCCCTTCGTAGACATCGCCATTGAAAGCCAGCACGGCTTGCTTGGCGTTTTTGGCGGTGAATTTGGGGCTCCAGGCTTCGTAACGGGCCACGTTCAGGGCCGACAGCGCGTCGGACAGGTCCATCAGCTCAGCAATTTGCTGGGGCGACTTTTGGCGCAGCACTTCTATGAGGGCCTGCGATTGCGGCACAAACTGGGGCAGCGTGTGCGGCACACCGGCGGCGGGGGTTTCGTAGTCCAGAGATTTGGCGGGTGACAATAAGAACAACATGCTCGACATCCTTTACTTGGACGATTATCTCGCCATCGTGGACAAGCCCGCTGGCTGGTTGGTGCACCGCACCCCGCTGGACTGGGGAGAAACCCGTTTTGTGCTGCAAACCCTGCGCGACCAGATCGGGCAGCACGTCTGGCCCGTGCATCGGTTGGACAAAGGCACCAGCGGCGTGCTGGTCTTTGCCCTGAGCGCCGACACGGCACGCACATTGGGCCAGGCCTTTGAAAGCGGTGATGGCCTGCAAAAAAACTACCGCGCCGTGGTGCGCGGCTGGCCTGCCGAATCGGGCTTGATTGACCACGCTTTAAAGCGCATGCCCGACGACATGCGCACCGAGCGAACCGAAATCCAGGCTGCGCAAAGCCGTTTTACCACCCTGCGGCGTTTTGAATTGCCGCTTGCCCAACAGGAATTTGCCAACACCCGCTGCTCTGAATTAAGCCTGGAGCCGCTGACGGGCCGACGCCACCAATTGCGCCGCCACATGAAACACATTGCCCACCCGATTTTGGGCGACGCCACGCACGGCAAAGGGCCACTCAACCGGGCCGTGGCCCAACAGATTGGCCACCAACGGCTGTGGCTGCATGCCGAGCGCTTGCAACTGACGCACCCTGTGATCGCAAAGCAGCTGGTCGTTCAAGCCCGCTTGCCACTTGAATGGGAACTTTGGGATGCCTTTGCCAGAGAAGACCCCGCACCACAGCGCCCGTTGTCACGCAGCGGATAAGGTCAAAGCCTTGAACTGCCTAAGATAAATCAGCCCGGGCTTTGCCCTGCCAACCAACCACGCCAAAGATTGCCCCATGAGCCTGCTTTTCACGCCCTTCACCTTTGATGCGCCATCCGGCCCGCTGACCTTGCCCAACCGCATCGTGGTCGCCCCCATGTGCCAGTACTCCGCCGTGGACGGGCAAGCCACCGACTGGCACCTGACCCACTGGGCCAACCTGCTCAACAGCGGTGCAGGCCTGTTCACCATCGAAGCCACGGCCGTGTCGGCCATGGGCCGCATCAGCCCCGGGTGTCTGGGTCTGTGGGACGACGCCACGCAAGAAGCCTTGGCCGACAAACTGCACCGCGCTCGCCGCTTGGCCCCGCCCATGCCGGTGTGCATTCAGATCGGCCACGCCGGGCGCAAGGCCTCGAGCGCTGCACCTTGGCATGGCGGCATGCTGATCGCCCCGGCCGACGGTGGCTGGCAGCCCATGGCACCCAGCGCCATTCCCCACCTGCCTCAAGAACCGGCGCCCACCGAATTGAGCCTGACCGACATCGCGCAAATCAAGGCCGATTTCGTCAACACCGCCAAGCGCAGCCTGGCCTTGGGGATAGATGCGCTGGAAGTGCACGCCGCTCACGGCTATTTGCTGCACCAATTTTTGTCACCCTTGTCCAACCAACGCAGCGACGCCTATGGCGGCTCGTTTGAAAACCGCATCCGTTTGCCCATGGACATATTTAAAGCAGTGCGCGAGGTTTTTGACGGCACGCTGGGCATGCGCATTTCGGCCACCGACTGGGTGGATGGTGGCTGGACGGTGGAGGAAACGGCAGAGCTGTCGGTGCTGCTCAAGCAAGCCGGGGCGCAGTTTGTCCACATTTCCTCGGGCGGTGTTTCGCCTTTGCAAAAAATCGCCCTTGGCCCCGAATACCAAGTGCATCTGGCCAAGACCGTGAAAGGGCGCTCGGGCCTGACCACCTTTGCCGTGGGCATGATCACCGAAGCCGCACAAGCCGAAGCTGTGCTGCAACGCGGCGACGCCGACCTGGTGGCACTGGCACGCAGCTTTTTGTACAACCCGCGCTGGGCTTGGAAAGCCGCCGCTGAGCTGCAAGGCCAAGTACAAGCCAGCACCCCTTACTGGCGTTGCCTGCCTCGTGAAGCCCAAGCCATTTTTAACAACGCGCGCAATGGCATGCGCTGATTTTTTGCCCCCCATCCATCAAGAGAGACAAGCATGAACCCACGCCGCCACCTGCTGCAAAACATCACCCGAGTGCTGGCTTTGGCCAGCCTGTGCGCGCCCATGGCACTCATGGCCCAAGCGTTTCCCAGCAAGCCCATCACCTTGGTGGTGCCGGTGCCGCCTGGTGGACTGGTGGACACCTCAGCCCGCTTGGTTGCAGAGCCGTTGGGTCGCTTGATCGGGCAGTCGGTGGTGGTGGAAAACAAAGGGGGTGCCAGCGGCAACCTGGCATACCAGCAAGTGGCACGCAGCCCCAAAGATGGACACAGCTTGCTGGTGTCGTACTCGGGCTACCACGTGGCCAACCCGATCCTGATGGCCAAACTGCCTTGGGAGCTGAAAGACCTGACCCCCGTGGGCCTGATCACAGTGGCCACCAACGTGGTGGCCGTGCACCCCTCGGTGCCCGCCAACACCATGAAAGAATTCATCGCCTACCTGAAACAAAACCCGGGCAAGCTGAACTACGCGTCTCAGGGCAATGGCTCGGTCTCGCACATCGGCACCGAAATCTTCAAACAACAAACCGGCGTGAACCTTGTCCACGTGCCGTACAAAGGTTCGGGCCAAGCGATTGCAGACGTGTTGTCCGGGCAAGTACAGGTGTTCATGACCACGCCGCCCTCTGTGATGCAACACATCCAGGCGGGCAAGCTCAAGGCGCTGGCAGTGACGGGCAAAAAGCGCCATGCAGGCATGCCGCAAGTGCCCACCATGGCCGAAGCGGGCTACCCCAACTTCGATCTGGAATCCTGGGTGGCTTTGTATGCGCCAGCCGGCACGCCGGCATCGGCTGTGAGCCAACTGGCTGACGCCGTGAAACGCAGCTTGGACTTGCCAGAAAGCAAGCAACGCGCAGACCAAGCAGGCATCGAGCTTCGTTTTGTGGCCCCTGCGGAGATGACCAAGTTGCTGGACCGCGACATTGCCGATTGGACCCAAGCCATCAAGGCGGCCAACATCCAACTCGACTGAACCCAAATCCGGCAGTTGGGCCATGAAGCGCTTCACCCATGAGGTGAAGACCGTCGTGGCCGCAAGTGTTTGATTCATCAAGTGTTTAAAGCGCAAGCAAGCGGCCAACTGCCGGGTTTAGGTTGAATCAGTGACCTGGTCATGCAGGACAGAGGCCGATTGTGGATGCGTCAAAAACAGACACCTGCTTCATATTGGCCTCGGCACCAACATGGGGTCTACCGGTGCGCAGACTGTGCGCATCCATTCCCTGAATTCACGGCATGGGCGAATCTCAAGCTTGCGCGGATCGCAGACCAAGTACATGCCCACGCCGGTGTGTGCCACCTGCTTCAGGGGTGCAACGACTCGCCCGTCCTGGATATCCTGCGTCAGGTAGGCACTCGGGCTGATCGCAATGCCAAGGCCGTCGGCCGCCGCCTGTATGCAAAGGCTGGAATTCGCCAGTGCCATTGTCCGCGACGCAGGCACCAGACCCAGACCGACCGAAGCCAGCCACGCTGGCCAGGCTTCCGGCCGTCGCATGGAGTGGATCAGTTTGTAGTTCAGCACGTCGCACGGCATGCGAATGGAAGCGGCAATTTCGGGCGCACACACAGGAATCAATTCGTTCATGAACAGCAAATCGGAGTGCATGTCTTCCCATTTCCCATTGCCAAATCGGATCACGAAATCGGCGTTTTCCATATGCCAATCGTCTGCACGGCTGGTGGTCGCAATGTCGAGGTCTATGTCTCCATGGACTGCGTAAAAGTCGGCAAGTCTGGGCATCAGCCATTTGACGGCGAAATCCGGGCTGACCTTGACACGCAGTCGCTGCTCCCTGGCCAGCACTGTGGTTTCTGTGACAACAGCCTCAATGCGGTCGAACAAGTCTGCCACCCGCGTGGCCAACTGCCTGCCAGCTGTTGTTGGCTCCAGCGAACGTCCCACCTTGTTGAACAGGGCGACACCCAAAGCGCCCTCCAAAAGCTTGAGTTGCTGGCTTACCGCCCCTGGCGTGACATTCAACTTGTCCGCAGCACGTGCGATGCCGCCAGCCCTGACCATGGTGTCTAAAACGCGCAGCGGGCCCAACAGATGGCGGAGTTCGTTCATGGGTTTATATTTTAGTTTTTCTATTGTATGGATAAAAAAGTTAAGTTGTTTTTTTGTGCGAAGCGACTAGAGTGAATCGAAGAAATTTCTGGGTTGTTCAAGGCGGATGATTCAAGAGGTTCCCCGGCAATACAAAGCTGGAACACAACAGTGGAAGACATGATGAACGCATCTCCTAAAGACGGCTCAAGTGTGCGCAAATTGCGCGTTGGCGTGGTGGGAGTGGGCGTCGGAGCCGCTGAGATACTGCCAGCCATGGAAGGCTCCGACCACATCCAACTGGTCGCGGCGGCGGACACCAACCCACGCATTTTGGAGGTGTTCAAACAGCGCTACGGAGGCAAGACCTACTCAACCATCGAAGCCCTGTGCGCCGACCCGGAGGTCGAAGCGGTGTGGGTAGCGACCCCCAACCGCTTCCATGCGGCGCATTCGATCATCGCTGCACAGCATGGCAAGCATGTGGTCGTAGAAAAACCGATGGCCACCACCATGCAGGAGGCGGAGGCCATGATCGAGGCATCGATCAAGCACAACGTCAAGCTGATTTGCGGACATACCCAAAGCTTTCTGCCGCACATACGCACCATGCGCAACATCATCTTGTCCGGCGCTGTGGGGCGTTTATGCGCCATGCATGTCTGGGCCTATTCAGACTGGATGCTTCGCCCGCGTTCTGCCGACGAATTGGATATCAACCAGGGCGGCGGGGTGCCGTTTCGCCAGGCGCCGCACCAGGTTGACACGCTTCGCCTGCTGGGTGGTGGCCTGGTCCGCAGCGTCCGCGGCACGACCGGGCAGTGGTTCAAGGGCCGACCCATTCCAGGCTATTACTCGGCCTTTATGGAATTCGAAGACGGCACGCCTGCCACCCTGATGCACAACGGTTATGGTTATTTTGTAGGCGCGGAACTCGTGCCCTGGGGCAGCCAGAACCACCACTTCACAGTCGATGAACGGATCCGGGTGAGAAAGCAGTTGCTCGACGGCAGCTCTGACGAGGACCACGCAAAAGACAACCTGCGCATCGGTGGGTCCGACGAACGTGTGATCGCGGCAGGCCGTTCAGTCAAGCAACCCTGGGTACCGAATGACCTTGGCATGCTGATTGTTTCTTGCGAACACGGCGATCTCAGGCAGTCCCCTTTCGGCATATTCATCCACAACGACAAGGGCACTGAGGATGTGCCTTTGATCGGCAATGCCAATCCGGTCTCGGGCCGAAGTGCCGAGCTCGAAGAGCTCTACAACGCGGTGGTGCACGACAAGCCGGTGCAACATTCAGGGCCATGGGGGATGGCCACCCTGGAGGTGTGCTTGGCCATCATGCAGTCCGCCCGGGAGCGCAAGGAAATCCACCTGTCGCACCAGGTGGCTGCGGCTTAAGAGTTTCAGGGCAAAGGAAGTTTGTTCCCCGTCGCGAAAGTTCACTGATAAAAAACCAACCAGGAGACCCTCATGTCGTTTCAGCTTTTCCGTTCCTTTTTTCACACCCTGCGTGTTCGAGCGCCGGCCCTGTTGCTGATCGCTGGCTGTATCAACCCCTTTGCCGTGATGGCCCAGGCCGATGCGCCCTTTCCTGGCAAGCAGGGCAAGGTGATCGTGACCTTTCCGCCTGGCGGCGCTGGCGATCTGATCGGCCGTACCATTGCCAAAGGACTGCAGGGCATTTGGAACCAAACGGTGATTGTTGAAAACCAACCCGGTGCATCCGGGTCGATTGGCGCAGAACAAACGATGCGCGCAAACGCAGATGGCTCCACCCTTTTTCTGGCGAGCCCGGGGGTGTTGACGGTGCTGCCCTTCATGCGCGAAAAGCTGCCCTTCGATCCTCTGGTTGACCTGGTCCCAATTGCCATGACGGTGGTCATTCCCAATATTCTTGTGGTCGGTGCTCAGTCACAGCACAAGACATTCAAGGACTTGGTGGCAGCAGCAAAGGCCAAGCCAGGCGCTTTGGACTATGCATCCAGTGGTCGGGGTGAGTCGCACCACATGATGATGGAATACATGATGAAAGCGACAGGCACCAAGCTCAACGAAATTCCCTACAAGGGAGGCGCTCCCGCTTTGCAGGCTGTCTTGAGCGGTGAGGTGCAAGCGGCATGGATTGCCGTCTCTACCGCAATGCCCTTTCTCAAGTCCGGGCAGTTAATCGGCCTAGCGGTCAGCACTGAGGAGCGCGTGATGCAAGTGCCAAATATTCCTTCCGTCGCAGAGCAGGGATTTCCAGGTTTTAATTTTTCCTTCTGGATGGGCATCATGGGCCCCGCGAAAATGTCACCAGCGCTGATTAAGAGGATCGAAACTGACGTTCAAACCGTTGTTCGGTCTGCAGAGTACCGTGAATTAATAGGAAAGACGGGTAACCTGCCGATTTTCGAGTCGAGTGACCAGTTCTCCAAGACCATTCGCGAAACCTACGCACGCAACAAGGCCACTTTGGTGCCTTAAGGCAAGCCCTAGGCTCCACCTGCGCTTGGAAAGGACAGACCCATGATCACCAAAGAACAAAATGAATCGATGACCCGTGTTGGCGCTGGAACACCTGCGGGTGAGCTGCTGCGGCGTTACTGGCACCCTGTGGCAGCCGCATGCGAGTTGAGCCCAGCCCATCCCATCAAGCGTGTTCGCATCCTGGGTGAAGACCTGGTTGTGTTTCAAATGCGCCAGAACAACGACGGATCGCCCATCGAATACGGTTTGGTTGATGAGCAATGTCCGCATCGACTCGCTTCGCTTTTTTTCGGCCGAGTGGACACTGAGGGCATACGTTGCCCTTATCACGGCTGGAAATTCAGCCCTACGGGGCGTTGCCTAGAGCAGCCTGCAGAACCCGAAGGCAGCAATTACAAAGACAGAATCACTCAAAAAGCCTATCCGGTGCGCAAACTTGGCGGCCTGCTGTTTGCTTACCTGGGCCCGTCTCCGGTGCCTTTGTTGCCACGGTGGGACGTGCTGGCTCGCGAAGACGGAAGGCGATGGGGCGTTATCGAGTCTGTCATCCATTGCAATTGGCTCCAGCCCATGGAAAACTCGGTCGATCCGGCCCATCTGTTCTGGCTGCATGGAAGCTTAGGGGCCGACAAAGAAAAGGCAGATGAGGCGAGATACGCATCCTTGGGTGTCGGTTCCGAGTACCAGGAAAAGCACGATTTTGTGCCATTCGAATACGGCATTCAAAAGGTGCGCGTGACCGGTGGACTCAATCCTGGCGATCCACCGCAGACCGAACAACACCCGCTGGTGTTCCCCACCATTTTGCGCTTGGTGCTGAGCCTTGATGTTGTCAAAGCCCAAGGCTACGAGGTGGTGAAAACTTTCACCGAGCAAGATACCCAGCTCAAATACATGCACAACATGCAGTTCAGGGTGCCCATCGATGACACCCACACCCAAGTGTTCCATGTCAACTTCATGCCTAACGTTCACAAGATAACACCGGCCGATGCCGATGTGCCCTTCGAACACAGTTTACTCAAGGACGAAGAGGGAAGGTACAACTTTCAGATCGTCACGGCGCAAGACGCGATGGCCTGGGAGACTCAAGGCCCACTGACGGACAGGTCGCGCGAACACTTGGGCAAGTCGGACCGCGGCATTGCGATCCTGCGCCGTTTGCTCAGGGAACAAATCGACATCGTGCGTGAGGGCGGCGAACCCATGGGGGTCATACGCGACGACGAAAAAAACCGCTTGCTCGACCTGAATGTTTTCCACGAGCCATTCGGACTGCAGCGAACATCATTGCAACAAAACCCAGAGACATCGGCATGACGCGCCGTTCAAAAACAAAATGACGATGTCACTTTACGAGCGCCTGTTGCCGGAACGCGAGTTGCTCGCCAAGGCATGCCGCGTGTTGGGCAAGTTGGATGTCACCAAGAGCACCTTCGGGCACATCAGCCAGCGTCTGCCTGGAGAAGAACTTCTTTTGATACGCGCTCGCGGGCCTGGTGAATCGGGCATCCGATTCACCGCTGCCGAGGACATCATTTTGGTGGACTTTGATGGAAACAAGGTGGCGGGACGGTCTGATCTCGACGTGCCCAAAGAAGTATTCATTCACACCTGCCTGTTTAAGGCGCGGCCTGAGTTGAGGTCCGTGCTGCATGCGCACCCTGCAACGGTGATGCTTTTTACCATCTGCAACAAGCCACTGTTGCCGTTGTTCGGCGCCTACGATCCCGCATGCCTGCGCCTGGTGCAAACCGGGCTTTCTTCATTTCCCAGCAGCATTCTGATCAGCGACGAAACCCGAGGAAAGAGCCTGGCTGAAGCCATTCGCTCCTCTAAGGCCTGCCTTATGCGTGGTCACGGCATCACCACATGTGGGGCCTCGGTTGAAGAAGCCACCTTGACCGCCATCAACTTGAATGAAATAGCCGACATCAATTACCGTGCTTACCTTCTCGGCGACCCGCAGCCGATCTCGCAGGAGGACATGGCGTCGTTTGAAGAAATGAAAGAAGGCAGCCAAACCCCGTATTGGCGCTATTACTGCCGCCTGGTGGGAGAGACATGATATGAACGATACGGGAAGTCATAAAGACAAAGAGATGGCGCGTTGCAAGCCGGCGCAAAAAAGAAGTGTTTGCAACAGTCAAGCGCCTCTCCAATGGCGCGCGGACTTTGGACATCTACCAACTGCCACTTCAAGTTTAGGTTAACTTCATGGCCAAAATCGTTCTTGGGCTTGCCACTTCACACACCCCGCTTTTCACCTTGCACAGCGATGATTGGCAACTGCGTGCCGACGCCGACAGGATGAACCCACGGTTGAACCTGTCGGATGGCAGGCGGCTTCGTTACGAGGAACTGCTGGCCGAGGTAGGTCCGAAGTATGCCGAAGCATCCCAGCAAGAAGAACTGGCGCGCAAAGCCGCCTTGTGTGAAGCGGCACTGGACCATCTGGCCAAGGCCTTGGCACAGGCCCGCCCTGACGTTGTCGTGGTGGTGGGGGACGACCAAGGCGAATTGTTCAGCCCGAGCAACCAGCCCGCCATCGCGATCTGCCACAACGACACGCTGATCACCAGCGATGCATTCGGTCGAGAGGGTTCACCGGACTGGGTTGTGAAGGCGGGCAAGGGGTACTTGATGGATGCCCGACATGCTCTGCCGGGGCACACCCAATTCGCTCTGGCCTTGATCCACGGTCTCGTTGACCAAGGTGTGGATGTGACGGCCGTAGCCGACTCAGGCAAAGACGACAAAGACGGTCTGGGGCATGCGTTTGGCTTCATCGCCAAAAGGCTGTACGGTGGGCTTTCTATTCCGATGGTGCCCATTTTGCTGAACACTTATTTTCCGCCGAATGTGCCCACTGCGGCCCGTTGTCATGACATCGGCTTGCGCTTGCGTGAGGTGATCGAGGCCGACACCAGCTCGCTGCGCGTGGCCATTGTGGCGTCTGGTGGCTTGAGCCATTTTGTGGTCGACGAAGCGCTGGACCGCAGCGTTATGGCGGCCTTGTCGTCACAAGACCAGAGCGTTTTGCGCAATTTGCCCAGGTGCGCATTGAACTCCGGATCCTCGGAGATCCTGAACTGGGTTTTGACAGCCGGCGCGATGAAAGGCACACCCGTGACCTGGTCTGAGTATCTGCCGCTGTACCGCACGCCTGCAGGGACAGGCGTTGGTGCAGGATTTGCCATCTGGCAATGAGTGCTGGTTTCATCACCTGGATGTTCTGGCATCGTCGACGCCATATGGTCTCGAATCACGTCTTCCTGCGGTGGCATGGTGATTGGACCTGACCGCGAAAAAACCCAAGGAACCGACATGGAGAGATTGACCCTGAGCATTGCACTTTCTGACAACGAGCGAACCTGGCCGATAGCTGGTGGGTGGCGAACTGGATGCAACGCTGCTCTACCTGAACAACCGCAACCTGGTGGACAGAAGCACGCTGGATTTGGACCGGGTCGATGTGATCAAGCCGCTGTTCAACCTAAGTCCGGCAGTTGGGCACGGCCGAGGGGCTGACGAAGCAGGTCTCTGGCCAGGCGCGAGTATCCCCCGGACTGCCTGTCCGAGGGGTGCGAGCAACAACGCCAGAGGCCTGAAGCTGCAGACCTGCGGCCGTGCAGCGCTTCACCCATGAGGTGAAGACCGTCGTGGGCGCAAGTGTTTGATTCATCAAGTGTTTAAAGCGCAAGCAAGCGGCCAACTGCCGGGTTTAGGTTCAAGGACAAGCAGGCTGAGATGCGGCGTTATTTCGCCAAGACCGGCATTTATCCAATCAATCACACCGTGGTCATCAAGCGCGCAATTGATGAGCGCAATCCCTGGCTTGCCCTGAATTTGTTCCATGCCTTCACAGAGGCCAAGAAAGACGTCGAGCGTGTCACCTCAGAAACCATGAAATCCTATTTCGATACGGGTTTGGTAGATCTTGCGGGGCAAACTGGCATTCAGGCAGACCCCAAGGCCTATGGCATCAAGGCCTCGAGGCGGGTGATCGAGACCATTTCACAGTACGTGCATGAACAGGGACTGACCGAGCGCCGTGTGGCGGTCGAGGAACTGTACGCGGCCTCAACCCTCGAAGTCTGATCCGCACTGATTGCGGCCTCGAAAAGCCGAATCAGAACTGGCGTTCTGGCAACCGTATGCGCAGGCCATCACTGGATGGGCTGATCACCAGCTGGCAGGCCAAGCGGCTGTTGGTCAGTCGAGGCAATGCCACAAAATCGAGCATGGTGGCTTCGGCTTCATCGGGTGTTGCCAATCCGGCCTGCGGGTCGGCCTCGACATAACAGTGGCAAGTGGCGCAGCTGCAGCAGCCGCCGCATTCACCCAGCAAACCATCAATGCCGGCCTGACCGACCGCGTCGAGCACGGACTGTCCGGCCGTGGCTGTGATGTTGTGTTGCGCACCGTTCGCATCGACCACGTAAAGCGTGACTGGCATAAAAAAGACCTGAGAAAACCGGCAACAATTCGCCCGGTGGTTTGAAGCTGTTAATGGAATTTTATTATCCACATTTGACGCAAAAAACCGCGAAAGCCATTAATTCAGCATGATCACGGCAGTGCCCAAAAACCCCAACACGGCAGCACCGATGGCGTAAACCGAGATCGATTCTCTGGCCCGGAAAAAAATCACGGAAAACAAGATGGTCAGGAACACATCGATGGAGACGATCAGGGTTGCACGCGACAGCGTGCTCTGGTCAATGGCTGTGAAATAAAGCAGCTGGCCTGCAGAAGCCAAAACGCCGGCACACAACAGCCAGGGATTGAAAACGGTGACGGCACTGACCACGGCCGAGCGGTAGCTCTGCAGCCTGGTGGCCGCAGCCAGAAACAGCATGACGCCTACCAAGGCGCCAAACATGGCACCAAATGCAGGATCAGGCAGCACATCGAGACCGAATTTACGCGACACGTTTCCGATGGCATAAGCCAGAGCGGAAACCACTCCATAGACAATGCCTGCAGACAGCCAGCGTGAGGCCCTTGAACCGGCCGGCAGTTGGGGGACATCAGGGGTGCCGGCCAACTTGGCCTTTCGTCGTGACTCGATCACCAGCAACAAAAAGCCGGCAAGAATAAGCAGCGACCCGACTGCCACTGAGGGCTGTAGTGTTTCACCCAACCAGGTGATGCCCAGGGCCACCGTAAAAAAGGGCACAAGCCGCTTGACCGACGCGCTGCGTATGGCGCCCAGGTGTTGCACGCTCGAGTGGAAAAAAACCCGCCCAAGAAAGATGGTCAACGCGCCAGCGATCGCAAACCACAAGACGCCGACCGGGTTGAGCTGCAGCAGTTGCCCCTTGTCCAGCCCGTGCAACCAGAAAGCACCCGCAATGAGCATGGTCAAGCAGATCGAAAGGAAAG
>CAMCNQ010000045.1 GCA_945875955.1 Limnohabitans sp. Rim8
GATGACCGCCCCACCACCTACCCCTTTGGGCCAGACGCGACCGGCTTGATCCAATACACCCACGACGGCGGCATGGCCGCCTGCATCGCCCGAGCAGACCGCCCCCCACTGTCCAGCGCCAGCGTGCGCAGCGCACCCGAGGCCGAACGCCTGGCCGCATTCGAGAGCTTCTTTCAATACGCAGGGCGCTACGAAGTTCGGCAACACGCGGGCCGGGCTCAGGTGGTTCACCACGTCAGCCATGCGCTGAACCCCAACTTTGTGGGCAGCGAGCAGGTTCGCAACATGGACTTTGCACCCGATGGCACGCTGACCCTGTCGGCGTCCGACCCTGTACCGGGTTCCCCCATCTTGCGCCACCACCGTTTGATCTGGAGACGTTGATGACCCTCTTCGAAAAGCACCAAGCCCGTTTTGAACTCGCACAGCAAGCCTGTGCCACGCGCCATTGCTGGAGCCCCTACCCGGAAATGCCCGACAAATACCCCGAGGCCGTGCATGCCAAAAGCGCGGGGCTTGCCGCTTTCGAACAACACCTGAAAAACGGCCGATTTGAACTGGACCAACCCGGCATCAGCCGCTGGATCGGCGAAGAAATATCGCCTTACACCCAGCAAGCCTTGGGCGTGCTTTACCCGCAATCGGACATCAACCCGCTGTTCGACGCTGCCGAAAAAGCCATGGACAGCTGGGCACAAGCGCCTTACACGCAGCGCATTGGCGTGCTGATGGAGGTGCTCGAAGTCCTGTACCGTGACCACCTGTTTGAAATCCTGCACGCGGTCATGCACACCGCAGGGCAAAGCTACAACATGGCTTATGCGGGCTCGGGCGTGAACGCGCTGGACCGCAGCATTGAAGCCCTGGTTTATGCCGAGCAGGCCATGCGTTCGGTGGCCCCTTCGGCCCACTGGTCCAGGCGCTTTGGCAACTCGGACATCCACTTGCAAAAAACCTACAGGCTGGTGCCGCGTGGCACGGCCGTGTGTTTTTCCTGTGCGAGTTTTCCCACCTGGAACGCCTGGCCTTCCATGATGGCCAGCCTGGCCACTGGCAATCCGGTCATCGTCAAACCCCACCCGGCCACCGTGCTGCCCATGGCCATCACGGTCAAGGCCTTTCGCCAAGTGCTGCAGGCCGCAGGCTTTGACCCCAACCTCGTGACCCTGGCCATCGACACGGCCAGTGAGCCGATTGGCAAATTACTGATCAAGCACCCGAAAACGGCGATCGTGGACTTCACGGGCAGTGTGCGCTTTGGCCAATGGGTGGAACAAAATGCCCATCCTGCATTGGCCTTCACCGAAACAGCCGGCTGCAACACCGTGGTGCTCGAGTCGGCGCACGACCTGGACGCGGCTTTGCACAATCTGGCCACCACCATGTGCCTGTTCAGCGCACAAATGTGCACCAGCCCGCAAAACATTTACATCCCGCAATCGGGGGTGAACACACCGCAAGGCATGGTGCCCTTCAGCGAGGTGGCGCAGCGCCTGGCCTTGGCCGTCCAAGCCCTGAGCGAAGTCCCTAAAAAAGCCGCCATGATTTTGGCCACCATCCAGTCGCCGCAAACCCTGGCCCTGCTGCAAGACATGCAAACCCAAGGCCAGCTGCGCGGTCAGGTGCTGCTGTCACCAAAGCCCTATGCGCACCCGGACTTTCCGAATGCCCGCACCAGCACGCCCCTGATGCTGCAGGTGAGCACGCGCGAGCGTGATCTTTATGCCGAGGAGCGTTTCGGCCCCATCAGTTTCGTCATCGCTTGCGAGGACGCACAAGATGCGCTGAAACAAGCCACCCAAGACGCCCGCAGCCAAGGGGGTTTGACCGCATTTTTGTATTCCATGCGCGAAGACTTCATTGCAAAGGCCGAGCAGGCCTATGCCCGCGCCGGTGCCCAGCTGACCATCAACTTGGTGGGGGCAATGCCGCTCAATTTTGCAGCGGCTTACAGCGACTACCACGTCACGGGCCTGAACCCTGCGGGCAATGCCACATTGACCAACCTGGCTTTTGTGGCCGGTCGGTTTGGCATTGTGCAGTCGCGCCGCCCCGTCGCGCAGGAAAGCCAGGCAGCCCCATGACACACCCACGCCTGCCGCTGCGACTGCCGGTTTTTGCGGCGCCGATGTTCATGATCTCAGGCCCCGAAATGGTGCTGGCCGCTTGCCGGGCCGGCATTGTGGGGGCCTTTCCCACCCCCAATGCGCGGCCCATAGAAAAACTCGACGAGTGGATGAAAACCATCACCGAAGGCTTGGCCGCTGCCCGCGATGCACAAGCTGCGCACACGCTGGGTCCCTGGTGTGCCAACCTGGTGACCCACTCGTCCAACACCCGGTTGACGCAAGATCTGGAATTGATTGCGCGCTACCAACCGCCTGTGGTGGTCACGGCTTTGGGCAGCCCCAAACCCGCCATTGAGGTGGTCCACCGTTATGGTGGTCGGGTGTTTGCCGACGTCATCAATTTGTCGCTGGCGCAAAAAGCCGTCAAAGCCGGTGCCGACGGCCTGGCTTGCGTCTCGGCCGGCGCAGGCGGTCACACCGGCTTTTTGTCGCCCTTTGCGTTTGCGAGCGCCATCCGTGAGTTCTTCGATGGCGAGCTGATTTTGGGCGGTGGCATCAGCGACGGCTGGGGCATCGCAGGCGCCATCGCGGCCGGTGCCGATTATGTGTACATGGGCACACGATTCATTCCTGCCGCTGAAAGCATGGCGCCCCAAGCCTACAAACAAATGGTGGTGGACAGCCACATCGATGACCTGATCGTCAGTGCCAGCATCACCGGCACAGCCGCAAGCTGGCTCAAACCCTCGTTGCGCTTGAATGGACTGGACCCGGACAACATGCCCGATGCCCCCACCCGGCACTACGACAGCAGCACCAATTTTGCGGGCAAGAAATGGCTGGATGTTTGGGCTGCAGGCCAAGGCCTGGGAACCATCCACCACATCGACCCGTTGGCCCGCATCGTGGACCAACTGGCCGAGGAATACACCACCGCAATCAAGCGCCTGCAAGCGCTGCCTTATCCCCAAAGGAGCTTCCAATGAGTCAACCGGTTTACATCTTGGGCGGCTACCAGTCCGACTTCGCCAAGTCCTGGTCCCGCCATGGGCAGGACATTTCTGACATGGTGAAAGAGTCCACGCAAGGCGTACTGGACAACACCGGTCTTGACACCTCAGCCATTGAGAGCATCCATGTGGGCAACGCCTTTGGTGAACTGCAACGCCAACAAGCGCAGCTGGGCTCCATGGTTGCGCAAATGACGCCTGAACTCTGGGGCGTGCCCGCCATGCGCCACGAAGGGGCCTGCGCATCTTCCTCTCTGGGCGTGCTGGCGGCGATGGCGGAAATCGAAGCAGGCCGCTACGACTGCGTGCTGGTCTTGGGCGTCGAGGAGTTCAAGAACACCTCGGGCCATGTGGCCTCGGTCAACCAGAACGCGGCCGCTTGGCAGGGGCACGAAGACATTGACTGCACCTTCATGTGGCCGGCCGCCTTTGGTCTGCTGGCCCAAGAATACGAGCGCCGCTATGGGCTGGACCGCCAACACCTCAACCGCATTGCCGAGATCAATTACGGCAACGCCAAACGCAATCCCCTGGCGCAAACCCGAAAGTGGGAATTTGACGCCTTGAGCTTCACCGATGACGACCAAGCCAACCCCATCATCGAGCCCGGCACACGCCGCCAGGACTGCGGCCAGATCACCGACGGGGCTTGCGCCGTGGTGCTGGCCTCAGGCCGCTTTGCACAGGCCTATGCCCGCCAACACGGCAAGCCGCTGGAACACATGGCGCAAATTTCCGGCTGGGGTCACCGCAACGCGGGTTTGCGCTTGCGCGACAAAATCGAACGCAGCCAAGGCCAAGACTACATTTTTGGGCATGTGCGCCAGACCATCGAAGACGCCTGGCGTCGCGCTGGCGTCTCGGGCATCGAAGCCATGAGCGGCATCGAGACCCATGACTGCTTCACCACCACCGAGTACATGGCGATTGACCACCTGGGCCTGACTGCACCGGGCCAAAGCTGGCAAGCCATTGAAGACGGCTCGATTGCCCCGGGCGGACGCTGCCCGGTCAACATGAGCGGTGGCTTGATCGGCTGCGGTCACCCGGTGGGTGCCACCGGCACCCGCATGCTGTGGGATGCAGCGCGCCAGGTCACCGGTCAGGCACAGGACTGCCAAATTGAAGGCGCGCAGCGGATTCAAACCTTGAACATTGGTGGCTCTTGTGCCACGGTGGTGAGTTTTGTGGTCGAGGCAGGGCAAGCATGATCCAGAGCTTATGGCTGCAACAAAGTCAGATCCTTCTGGTGGCCTGGGCCTTGCTCGCAGCGCTGTGGCTGTGGGCCATGCCGCGCGACAACATCCGCTGGATTGACCGCGCCTACCCTGTGCTGCCTTTGGCGGTGGCGGCGGTGGCGGCCAGCGGCCAACTGGCAGCGGGCTTTTTGTCGGATTTTTTGCAGTTCGGTATTTGGCTGTGGCTGTGGCTGACCGTGGTGTGGGGCATCAGTCTTGTCAAACGCGACGCCAGCATCATGGACATCGCCTACGGCCTGCTGCTGCTGGCCGCGCCTTGGTGGATTTACCAGCATTTGGGGGCTGACGGGCAGGATGCGCATCTGCTCTTGCTGGCTTTGACCACCCTGGGTTTTGGCCGTTATTCGCTCTATATTTTGTGGCGCAATCTGCCGCATGGCGAAGACCCGCGTTACGCCCGCTGGCGGCAGCGCTCGGGCGCACGCTTTTGGTGGTGGAGCTATTTCCAGGTCTTTTTACTGCAAGGCGTGGTCATCTGGATTTGGGCCATTCCCCTGTTGTTTGGCCTGAGCGCTACCGGCCACATCGGGTTCTGGCATGTGGCGGGGGCTTTGGTGTGGTTGGTCGGTTTTGTCTTCGAGGCAGGTGCCGATTGGCAACTGAGCCGGTTCAAGCGTTTGCGCACAGACCGCTCGCAATTGCTCAATACCGGTTTGTGGGCTTTGACCCGGCATCCCAACTACTTTGGTCAAACCTGCATGTGGTGGGGCTATGGCGTGTTTGCGCTGGCCCACCCCTTTGGTTGGTTGTCGGCTTTCCCTGTGGCGTATGTCACCTGGTTCATGAACAAGGGTTCTGCCACATCGCTGATGGAGCGGCACATGCTTAAAACCAAACCGGCTTATGCCGACTATTGCGCCTCGGTGCCTGCTTTCTTTCCGCGTTGGCGTGCTGCGGCCAAACCAGCCAAGGACCATGCATGAACCACCCCCTCATCATCCAAGCCCTGCGCAGCCCGCGTGGACGCGGCAACGACAAAGGCAGCTTGCGCTCGCTCAAACCGGTGGACCTGCTGGCGCAGCAATTGAGCGCCCTGGCCCAGCGCACTGAACTTGACACCGCCCAGGTCAGCGACGCCATCATGGGCTGCGTCAGCCAAACCGGCGAGCAAGGCGCCAACATTGCCAAGCTGGCCCTGGTGCGCGCGCGCTGGCATGACAGCGTTCCCGGCCTGAGCATCAACCGCTACTGCGCCTCAGGGCTGAGTGCCGTTCATCTGGCTGCGCAACAAGCCATGGAAAACGACAGCTTCGCCGTCGGCGGGGGTGTGGAAATGATGTCGCGTGTGCCCATGGCCTCAGACCAAGGCCCTTTGACGCATGACTTTGAGTTCCAGCAACAAACCACGCTGGTGCCCATTGGCATCAGTGCCGACACCATTGCCACGCAAGAAGGCTTCAGCCGTGAGCAATGCGACGCTTATGCCGTGGCCTCTCAAGCGCGCGCGGTTGCGGCTTTGGCACAAGGGCGTTTTCGCTCGGTCGTCCCCGTCGTCGATGCGCAAGGCGCGCCCTTGCTGGCGCAAGACGAAACCCCCAGAGCGCAGACCACCCTGCTCAGCCTTTCGGGGCTCAAACCTGCCTTTGCAGCCATGGCCGAAAAATACGGCCTTGACCGCCTGATGTGTCAGCGCTATGGCCTTGAGCAGATTGACCATGTGCAGCACGCTGGCAATTCACCGGCCATGGCCGATGGCGCATCGGTGGTGCTGCTGGCCAGCCCTGCGGCAGCGGCAAGGCATGGGCTCAAGGCCCGCGCCCGCATCTTGGCCACAGCCACGGTCAGTGTTGACCGCACCCTGGCCCTCACAGGGGCCGTGCAAGCCACCCAAAAAGCCCTGAGTCAGGCGGGTTTGTCATTGGCGGACATCGACCTTTTCGAGATCAATGAATCGTTTGCCGCCTTGATGCTGCACTACATGAAGCACCTGGACGTGCCCCACAGCAAACTCAATGTCAATGGCGGCGCGATTGCCTTAGGCCACGCCATGGGCTCCACAGGCAGTGCCTTGGTGGGCATGGCCTTGGACGAACTGGAAGCCCGGCAAGCACGGCGGGCCGTGATCAGCCTGTGCGGAGCAGCCGGGCTGGCCGTGGCCATGGTGGTCGAGCGGGCTTGACCCCCGCATGCCCAGCACTTCACACAATTCACACATGATCCGCCCACTGGACCTGGAACTGACGCAAGCCGCGCTGGCCAGCAGCACACTGAGCCACGGCCTCAAATTCTTTGGTGACCGTTGGACCGTCCAGGTCATGCTTTCGGCTTTTTTGGGGATTCGCCGGTTTGACGAGTTGCGAAGCTTCTCCAACATCCCGCGTCCCACCTTGTCCGACCGCTTGCGCGCTTTGGTCCAAGTCGGGGTGCTCAAGCCCCGCCTGTACCAAGACAAACCACCCCGCAAGGAATACCACCTGACCCGCAAAGGCCTGGGTTTGTACGACGCCACCTTGATGGTTTGGGCTTGGGAAAAAAAATGGGGCCAGCGCGCCCAGGATCTGCCGAAAAAACTCTACCACCAAACTTGCCAGCACCACTTCAATCCGGAACTTTGCTGCAAAGCCTGTGGCGAAAAAATCAGCATGAAGGACCTGGACTTCAGCCTGGTGCCCAACCTGCGATTGCGTGACCCGGCAGCAAAAGGGCTTGGCACGCCCCGCATGTCCGTTCGGGCGGCGAGTGACATGAGCCTGGGCTTGCGGGTTGACCGCTGGTGTCTGCTCATCCTGTCTGCGGTGTTTCTGGGTTGTCACTATTTTGACCAAATCACCCATGTGCTGGGCATAGGGCCAAAAGTCTTGTCAAGCCGGCTGTCTGACATGACCGAGTCCCAGTTGCTGAGCTGCGAAACCGACATCCACGATGCCCGCAGGCGGCTGTACAAGCTGACCCCCAGCAGCCGAGACCTGTTTGGCTACATCGTCTGTCTGTCCAACTGGGCCAGTGAGTCGCACTTTCTCGAGCCAAGCTCGATTCGCCCCCGCCACCGCGCCTGCCAACACCGTTTTGCCCCCTTGGTGGCGTGTGACCACTGCCACCAAAACCTGAACCCATGGGAAGTCTCGTTCCCGACCTCCAAGGGATAAATGCCATGCATGATTTTTGGCCCACCTTTGCCCAGCTGACCGTCAACGGCATTGCCGTGGGTGCCATCTATGCCCTGGTGGCCTTGGGCTTGGTGCTGATTTACAAAGCCACCGAGGTGCTCAATTTCGCACATGGCGACTTGCTGGTGGTCTCTGCCTTCAGCGCCTGGGGCTTGATCACGGTTTGGGGCTTGCCGTTTTGGTTGAGCTTGATGATCACCGTGCTGGGCGTGGCCCTGTTTGCTTTTGCTCTGGACGCCTTGGTGATTCGGCGCATTGCCGGCCAGCCGCAGTTTTCAGGGGTGATGCTGACCATCGCCTTGGCCTTCATGATTCGGGGTGCCGTGAGCATGGTCTTCGGCCCAGAGTCACGCAACTACCCCACGCCCTGGAGCCAGCAAAGCACGCAATGGGCAGGCCTGTCGATTGGCAACTTGCAAGTGGTCATTCTGGGCGTGTCCATGGCGGTGACCTTGGTGCTGTTCCTGTTTTTCCGCTTCACCCGATTGGGGGTTGCCATGCAAGCGGCCTCGCAAAACCAGCTGGCCGCTTATCTGAACGGCGTGCGGGTCAAGCGCGTCAACTCCATGGTGTGGGCGCTGGGTGGGGGCACGGCCGCCTTTGCAGGTGTGCTGTTGGCACCCATCACCTTGGTGGACATCAGCTTGTGGTTTGTCACCCTCAAGGCCTTGTCGGCCCTGGTGCTGGGCGGCTTTGGCAGCATTCCAGGGGCGATTGTGGGCGGACTGTTGATTGGCCTGATTGAGCAGTACGCCGGGGTCTACATGCCAGACGGCAGCAAAGACATCGTGGCCTATTTGGTGCTGATCGCCGTGCTGATTGTTCGCCCCCATGGCTTACTGGGCGAAGCCCACGGCAGGCGTGTATGAAAAAAGAAAGAGTCTGATCCATGCGTTTTGACTACCACACCCAATACCGAGAAGGCTTCGCCCTGTGGCGCAGCCCTTTTGACCGCAACCTGTACGCCTTGCTGCTGCTGGGCTTGTGCACCCTGCCCTGGTTCATCTCGCCTTTCATGCTCGGCGAGATGGCCTATGTGTTCATTCTTTGCGTCGCCAGTCTGGGCCTGATGGCGCTGACCGGCATGACCGGACAGGTTTCCTTGGGCCATGCCGCCTTCATCGCCATTGGGGCTTATGCGCACGCCTGGTTCCTGTCGAAAGGGGTGCCCTTGCCCATCTCCATGCTGCTGGCCACTTTGCTCAGTGCGGGTGCCGGTTTGCTGGTGGGCATTCCCGCCATCCGCGTCTCGGGTCTGTACCTGGCCATGGTGACGCTGGCTTTTGCCATCATCGTGGAGCAAATCATCGGACACTGGAGTTCGGTGACCGGCGGCTTTACCGGTTTGGCGGTGAGCGACCCTGTCTTGCTTGGCCTTTCATTGAGCGGCCCCAAGGCTTTTTATTATTTTTGCCTGTGCCTGCTGGTGCTGGTGCTGTTGGCCTTGCTCAACATTTCCCGCTCCGGCATGGGCCGGGCCATGATCGGTGTGCGTGAATCCGAAGCCGCTTCTTACGCCTTGGGCATCCCGGTCGAACGCACCAAAGCCGGCGCTTTTGCCTTGTCGGCAGGCATCACGGGCTTGGCAGGCAGCCTGTTGGCGCACCACCTGAAATACCTGACACCCGACGGCTTTACCTTGTTGCTGTCGCTCGAGCTGGTGTTGATGGTGGTGATCGGTGGTCTGGGCAGTCTGCGCGGGGCCTTGCTGGGGGCCATCCTCATCAGTTTGCTGCCCACCGCCATCTCGCGCATCAAACCCTTTTTCCCGGATGCGATTGCCAAACAGTTTGGCCTGGAAACCTTCATTTTTGGTTTGGTGTTGGCCATTTTTGTGCTGTTCGAGCCCATGGGTCTGAATGGCCGCTGGATCAAGATGCGCAGCCTTTTAGAGTCTTTCCCGGTCTACCGAAAAGACACCTTCAAGCGCAACAAGCGCTACATGAAATCGGAGCGTTACCGGTGAAACCATCCAACGCCACCCCCCCACTGCTGACGGTGGACAAACTCTCGCTCACTTTTGGCGGCGTGCAAGCCATTGCCGATTTGAGCCTGGAGGTCAGGCCCGGTGAAGTGCTGGCCGTGATTGGCCCCAATGGGGCAGGCAAAACCTCGTTGCTCAATGCGGTCACCCGCGTGTTCGACCCCAGTGGTGGGCACATCCACTTCAAGGGCCAAGACCTGACCCAAATGCAACGCCACCAAATCACCACGCTGGGCATTGCGCGCACCTTCCAAAACATCGAGCTGTTTGAAGCCGCCACCGTGCTGGACAACCTGTTGCTCGGCCGCCATCGCTTCTTTCAAGGCCATTGGTGGCAACAAATTTTGCGCACCCCGGCCTTGACACGGCTCGAAGAGTTGGCCCACGCCGAGGTGGAAAAAATCATCGACTTTCTGGACCTCACGGCCTGGCGCCATTCGCCCATCACCGGCCTGCCTTACGGTGTGCGCAAAGTGGTGGAGCTCGGCCGCGCACTGTGCACCCAGCCAGAGCTGTTGTTTCTGGATGAACCGGCCTCCGGTCTGAACCCCGAAGAAACCCGCGAATTGGCCTTTTGGATTGACGATATCCGCACCGAAATGGGCATCACCGTGGTCATGGTGGAGCACGACATGTCTTTGGTCAGCGCCGTGGCCGACCGGGTCATTTGCATGGCCCAAGGCCGGGTATTGGCGCAAGGCAGTCCGCTTGAAGTTCAAACGCATCCGGCCGTGATTGCCGCTTATTTGGGAGCATGAGCATGAGCGCCTTGCTGGAAGTACGCAACCTGGAAACCTGGTACGGCCCGATTGCGGCCATGCAAGGGGTGAACCTGCAGGTGAACAAAGGCCAGATGGTGACCGTGCTGGGGGCCAACGGTGCGGGCAAGACCACCTTGCTCAACACCTTGGCAGGGGTGATCGACCCCTTCAAAGGCCAAGTCCTGCTGAACGACCAAGCCATTCACGGTCTGGATGCCGATGAGGTCTGCCGACGCGGTCTGGTGCTGGTGCCCGAGGGCCGCCAAATCTACCCCTTCCTGAGTGTGCAGGACAACCTCCACATGGGCGCCTACACGCGCCGCGATGGCGATGCAGTGCACAAAGACCTGGAACGGGTTTTCCAGTGGTTTCCGCGCCTGCTGGAACGGGCGCAGCAGCACGCGGGCCTGCTGTCCGGTGGCGAGCAGCAGATGCTGGCCATTGGCCGCGCCTACATGGCTCAACCGCAACTGCTGATGCTTGATGAACCCTCACTGGGCCTGTCTCCCTTGCTGACCAAAGAAATCTTCAGCATCATCAGCCGCATTCGTCAGGAAACCGGCACAGCCGTTTTGGTGGTGGAGCAAAACGCGGCCATTGCACTGGCCCATGCAGACCATGGCTACATCATGGAACTGGGCCGCATCGTGGCGGCCGACAGTTGCGCCGTTCTGAGTCAAAAAGCCGATGTGCGTGAAGCCTATCTGGGCGGCCACAACACCCAAGGCGTCAGCGGCACTTCGCAGCGCTGGAAAAGCCGCAAAACATGGCGCTGAGGCCGCACACCATGATCACAGCCAACACCATGACCACGCCCACGCCCATCGTTTATCTGGGCGAAGACACACCCGCCAAAGTCTTTCGCCAGCGCTGCCGCACCTGGGCCGAACAACCGGCCTTGCGCTACAAGCAACAGGGCTTGTGGCAAAGCACCACATGGGGGGAATACTATGCCCGCGCCAGGGCATGCGGCTTGGCCATGCAAGCACTGGGGCTGGAGCGCGGCCAAGTGGTTTGCGTTCTGGCCGAAAATCGCCCCGAATGGCTTTACGTGGACATGGGTGCCCAATGCATGGGCCTGACCGGCAACGGCGCTTACCCCACCTCTTCCGCCATCCAACTGCAACACATCCTGACGGACTCGGAAAGCCGCTTGCTGTTTGTGGAAAACCAGGAACAACTCGACAAAGCCCTGGAGATTCGCGCCCAATGCCCGAAGTTGCAGCGCATCGTGGTCATGGACCGGGAAGGCCTGCGCGGTTTTTCAGATCCGGATGTGGAATTTTTTGATGCATTCCTTGCGCGTGGACTGGCCTTGGCCGAAACCCGCCAAGCCCTGTTTGACGCATCGATCGACAGCACCCAAGCCCAGGACTTGGCGTTCTTGGTCTACACCTCGGGCACCACAGGGGCTCCCAAGGGCGCCATGATCCTGAACCGCAATCTGGTTTTTCAACTCAGCTTGGCCACCGAATACCTGGACATCCAGCCGGGCGACAAATCCGTGTCCTTCCTCCCGCTTTGCCACATCGCCGAACGCATGTCCTCGGTCTACAACCCACTGGCCTTGGGTTTGATTGTCCATTTCCCGGAAAACTCGGGCACGGTGTTCAACGACATGCGTGAAGTGGCCCCGCATCTGGTCTTTGCGCCACCCCGTTTTTGGGAAAAAATGTATTCCCAAATCGATTTGTTCATGCGCGATGCCATTGCCCCGGCACGCTGGGCCTACCAAACCACCCGCCGCATGGGCGCTGCCCGGGTTGAAGCGCAACTGCTGGGCCAAGCCACCAGCCCACCGAGCCTCTGGCTCAGGGCCATGCAATGGTTGAGCATGCGCAACATCCGTGTTTTTTTGGGTTTGCAAAACGTCAAAAGTGCGCTGACTGGTGCCGCGCCTGTCCCCCCGGACTTGATCCGTTGGTATCTGGGCTGCGGCATCGAATTGCGTGAAGCCTTCGGCATGACCGAGACCACCGGCTTTTGCACGGCCACACCCCAAGGCGCGATCCGTCTGGGCTGGGCTGGCATCAAGGCCCGCGGCACCGAGCTGCGCATTGGAAAAGACAACGAGATTTTGGTGCGAGGCCCCAATGTGTTCGGCGGTTATTGGAAAATGCCCGACAAAACCCGCGAAAGTTTGGACCAGGAAGGTTGGCTGCACACTGGTGATTGTGGCGAAATCAATGACGCGGGCTACCTGGCCATCCGCGACCGAATCAAGGACATCCTGATCACCTCAGGTGGCAAAAACATCACCCCCAGCCACATCGAAAACCTGCTCAAGTTCAGCCCTTACATCACCGATGCCGTGGTGATTGGCGATGGGCGCAAATACCTCACCTGCCTGGTCATGATCGACCAGGAACATGTGTCCCGTTTTGCCCAAGAGCAGCAAGTGCCCTACACCGACTTTGGCAGCCTCACGCGAGCCGCCCAAGTGGTCGCCTTGATCCACAGCGAGATTGAACGCATCAACCCGCAGCTGGCGCGGGTCGAACAAATCAAATCTTTCAAAATCATCTCGGAACTGCTGACCGCCGAAGACGAAGAGCTGACACCCACCATGAAACTCAAACGCAAAGTCATCGCTACCAAATACGCCACACTGATTGAAAGCATGTACCCCAACTGAGCTGGCCACTCAGGGTAAGCAAGCACGCGCAAACCAGGCCAGAAAACTTTTTTAACCACCAGGAGACAGCCATGAAACTCAACCGAAGACTTCTCATCCTTGCCACCACAGGCATTCTTGCAAGCGCTGCGCAAGCGCAAACCACGCAAGGGGTCAGTGACAACGAAATCGTGGTTGGCACCCACATCGACTTGTCTGGCCCTGCCGCACCGGGCATGCCCATGCTGCGCTACGGCATGCAACAGCGCATCGATGAACTCAATGCGGCAGGCGGTGTGCATGGGCGCAAGATCAAACTGATTGTGGAAGACAACGGCAGCCAACCCCAACTGGCCGTGCGTGCCGTTCAAAAGCTGATCAAGAGCGATGGCGTGTTTGCCATCCTCAATCCCTTTGGCTCAGGCCCCAACGCGGCCACGGTCAAAAGTGCCACAGATGCAGGCGTCATGGTGTTTGCACCTTGGGCCGCATCGGGCATCATTCAAAAAGTCAGTGGCAACAGCCCCTTGCTGTTCACCACCGTCATGAACTACGACACCACAACCGCCACAGCGCTGAGCTGGGCCGTGAACAACTGGAAAAGCCAAAAAATTGGCGTGATCTACCAAGAAGGCCCATTCGGTGATTTGGTGCGCGGTGGCATCACCCAGGCCCTGAAAGCCGGTGGTTTCACGGTCGCAGCAGAAGCCGCCTACAAAGTGGGCGACATTGATTTTTCATCCCAAGTGGCCAAAATGAAAGCCGCCAACGTGGACCTGATCGTGGCCGGCACCGTGGTGCGTGAAACCCTGGGCGTGATGAGCGAGGTGAAAAAGCTCAACTGGACGCAAGTGAAGGTGCTGACCACCATTCCGGGGCGCTCCACGATTGTGGCCAAACTGGGCAAAGAAAACGTGGAAGGTCTGTATGGCATTGGCGGCTGGAAGTTGCATGAGGCAGACACCAGTGAACCTGTCGCCAAGAAGTTCTACGCCGACTTCAAAACCAAGTTCAACATGGACGCCGACGAGAACGCAGCCAATGCCTACTCTTACACCTCGTGGTTCATTGCGGGACTGCAAGCGGCCGGGCGCAACTTGACATCGGCGGGCTTGTCCAAGGCCATGCCCGACGTGGCCCATCAGGACTTCACCACCTTCACCCGCCAGACTTTCAGCGGCAACCACGTGGCACCAGAACTGGTCTCGATTGACCAGATCCAAAAAGGCAAGTGGGTGCAAATTGCCGCCCCTGGCAGCAAATAAGGACACCGGCAAGGGCCGTCGCCAGACCCAGCCCTTGCCGATCAGGCTAAAATCAGCCCCCAAGGAAGCGTGGCAGAGTGGTCGATTGCACCGGTCTTGAAAACCGGCGACTTGAAAAGGTCCGTGAGTTCGAATCTCACCGCTTCCGCCAGTTAAGAACCCTAAGTTGTTGATTTACTTAGGGTTTTTTCATTTGAGTCCCCATAAAGATACACTGAAAGATACACTTTTTCAGTGCTTATTTGCTTAAAAAATAGGCAAATTCGACAACAATAGCACGTCTAAAGAGCTTGGACAAGAATACTTTTGGGCTGTATCAATAGTCTTCTTGATGCGATTATTAGGTCAGTGCAGCTAAGACCTCCGAGAAGCCCCTTTGAGCGACTTTTTTATGGAACTGAGTGTCAGCCTGGAGACGCAACTGGGACAAGGTGATTCCGTTCTTCGCCTTTCCGAGACACATCCGGCGGGTGATCTACACCACCAATGCTATTGAGAGTGTCAATGCCAGGCTGCGCAAAATCATCAAAACTCGGGGGCACTTCCCTTCGGACGATGCGGCTTCAAAGTTGATTTGGCTGGCGTTGAGAAACATCACCACGGACTGGGGTCGGGCCAGCAGAGACTGGAAAGAAGCAATGAACCAGTTCGCAATCCTCTACGAAGATCGCTTCACCAACAAAGTCCATTAAGATGAAATCCGCTTGCCCAATACC
>CAMCNQ010000046.1 GCA_945875955.1 Limnohabitans sp. Rim8
CGAGCACGCCGTTGTGCCACAAGTCCAAAGCGCAGTTGAGTGCTGTCTGGCCGCCCATGGTGGGCAAGATCGCATCGGGGCTCTCTTTGGCAATGATCTTCTCGACCGTTTGCCAAGTGATGGGCTCGATGTAGGTCACGTCGGCTGTGGCCGGGTCGGTCATGATCGTGGCGGGGTTGCTGTTGATAAATATGACTTTGTAGCCCTCTTCGCGCAGGGCTTTGCAGGCTTGAACGCCAGAATAGTCGAACTCACAGGCCTGACCAATGATGATCGGGCCGGCGCCAATGATGAGTATGCTTTTGAGGTCGGTGCGCTTGGGCATGTTATGTCGCCTCCATCAAGTGGATGAAGCGGTCAAAGAGGTAGGCAATGTCGTGGGGTCCGGGCGAGGCTTCAGGGTGTCCTTGAAAGCCAAAGGCAGGCTTGTCCGTGCGGGCCAAGCCCTGCAAGGTGCCGTCAAACAAAGACACATGGGTGGCACGCAAATTGGCAGGCAGCGAGGTTTCGTCGACTGCAAAACCGTGGTTTTGGCTGGTGATGGACACGCGACCAGAGTCGAGGTCTTTCACCGGGTGGTTGGCCCCGTGGTGGCCAAACTTCATCTTGAAGGTTTTGGCCCCACTGGCCAGGGCCAATATCTGGTGGCCCAGGCAAATTCCGAAAGTGGGAATGCCCGCCTCAATCAACTCGGCAGTGGCTGCAATCGCGTAATCACAGGGCTCAGGGTCGCCAGGGCCGTTGGACAAAAAGACGCCATCTGCTTGGTATTTGAGCACCTCAGCGGCAGAGGTCTTGGCCGGCACCACCGTGACTTTGCAACCACGCTCGGCCAGCATGCGCAATATGTTTTTCTTGATGCCAAAGTCGTAAGCCACCACATGGAATTGGGCTTTTGCCAAGTGGCCGTAACCCTGACCCAAGGTCCATTCCGTCTGCGTCCATTCGCTCGGTTGAGAGAGGCTGACCTTTTGGGCCAAATCGAGACCCGCCATATGGGGTGCCGATTTTGCGGCGGCAAGTGCTTGGTCTATCGCCTGTTGGCTGACCACCTGGCCTTTGACCAGCCCCACAATAGCGCCGTTTTGCGCGCCGTGGGTCCGCAAGTGACGCGTCAGTTGCCGGGTGTCAATGTTGGAAATGGCCACCGTACCTGCATCGGACAAATAGGCGGACAGGGTTTGGCTGGATCGAAAGTTGCTCGCGATCAGCGGCAAGTCTTTGATGATCAAGCCAGCGGCATGAACTTTGTCAGACTCGACGTCTTCCACATTGACGCCATAGTTGCCAATGTGCGGGTACGTCAAAGTGACGATTTGCTGGCAGTAACTGGGGTCCGTGAGGATTTCTTGGTAGCCGGTGAGCGAGGTGTTGAAAACCACTTCGCCGACTGTGGAGCCAGACGCTCCGATCGAGTTGCCGATAAAGACCGTGCCGTCTGCGAGCGCCAAGATGGCGGGGGGAAAATTTCCCTGAAGAGACAAAAGCACTGGGTTCTCCGGAATAGTTCGGGTACGCCTCAGCACTTACCAAAGATGCGGTCTCTTTTTGGCTGCTTGTTCGAGGTTGAGACAGGGTGTGGGCCGTGGCGTACAGGTTGATGCGGGAAAGCCTCTCATTATAGCTGAGTACCACTCGCAAACCCTGAGAAATTGGCCACCAAACGCCAGGCAGGCCAAACCACTGGGTTCAATCGAAGGCCGTTGCCGACGCATGCAAGCAAATGGCCGCAGCTGTGGCCACGTTGAGCGATTCTTCCCCGCCTGGCTGGGCAATCCTCACCTTTTGGTCGGCCAAGGCCATCAATTCATCACTGACGCCCTGCCCTTCGTGGCCAAACACCCATGCGCAGACTCGCGGCAAGGCCTTTTGCCGAAGCAATTCATGCAATAACGGGCCTTCATGGCTGCTGGTGGTCAAAACGGGCAATTGCAATGCCGCGACAGCCGCCAAATCCACCGACTCGACCAAGTGCAAGCCGAAATGCGCCCCCATGCCAGCCCTGAGCACTTTGGGGGACCACAGCGCGGCCGTGCCCTTGATGGCCAGGACTTGGCGATAGCCGAAGGCCGAAGCGCAGCGCAAAATGGCCCCCACATTGCCTGCGTCCTGCAAACGGTCCAACACCACGGTCGTGGCCCCAGGCAATACCTGTTCTTGCGCTGGCAGCGCCACCACAAAACCCATGCGGGCGGGCGACTCCAGGCCACTCAAAGTGGCAAACAAGGCGTCGGGCAACACCAGCATTGGGTCGCATAAACTGGCCCAATACTGAGCTTGCTCTGCATAAAAAGATTCACTCAAAACCGCCTGAACAGGCCGCACTCCCCTGTCCAGCGCCGCTCGGCAAAGGTGATCCCCTTCGAGCCAAAATTGACCCGCTTTGCGGTAAGCCAAATGGTCTTGAGCCAAACGCCGCAGGGCCTTGACCTGGGGGTTGTCGCGGGAGGTGATGTGCTTCATTTCACACTCATGGCCACCGGCGCAAAGCTCATCCTGTGACAAGCGACAGGCCCGTGTGCTTGTAAAGCCGCCAGGTGCATGGCGGTGCCATAACCTTTGTGTTGGTCAAAGCCATAAAAAGGGTACTGGGCATGCAAGCTTTGGCAAAGACGGTCACGGTGGACCTTGGCCAAGATGGATGCCGCCGAAATCGCCGGCACCAAGGAATCCCCCTTCACAATGGCTTGCGCCAAAACGTCCAGCTTGGGCAAGCGGTTGCCATCGACCAGGGCCAAATGGGGTTTCAGGCGCAAACCTTCTACGGCGCGCTTCATGGCCAGCAAGGTGGCTTGCAAAATATTGAGTCGGTCAATTTCCTGCACCGAGGCCTCGGCGATGGAGAAACACAGGGCTCTGCCCCGTATTTCATCAAACAGACGCTCGCGTTGTTTGGCTGAGAGTTTTTTCGAATCGTTCAAGCCCGCAATCGGTTGCAATTCGTCCAAAATCACCGCTGCAGCCACAACCGGGCCTGCCAAGGGACCTCGCCCAGCCTCATCCACGCCGGCCATGAGGCCCGCCTTGTCCCAATTCAGGTTTTTCTGCTCAAGCGGCGAGGACTTTTTGGATCGCATGGGTCGCCAGCGTCGGCATGTCGCGACGCAATTGAAGGTGCAAGTCGGTGAAACGCTGCTGAAGCTGGGCCACGGCAGCGGGGGCGTCCAACCAACGCAGGGCGGCTTGGGCCAGGCCTTGCGGCTGCACTTGCTCTTGCAAAAACTCGGGCACCAGACTTTCGTTGCACAAGATGTTGGGCAAGCCCACCCAAGGCAGCAAGCGCTGGCGGTTGGCAATGCGCCAAGACAGCCACTGCATTTTGTAAGCAATGACCATGGGGCGTTTGTGCAGTGCCGTCTCTAAAGTGGCGGTGCCGCTGGCCACCAAGGCCACATCACAGGCGGCCTGCACCTCGTGTGAACGGCCCAGCACCACGTTGACCTGCCCCTGCATCCCCGCTTGAGCCATGGCCTCTTCCAGCATGGGCACCAAGGCGGCGTGGGTGGGCAGGACCATCTGCAGATCCGGCCTTTGCTGACGCATCAGCCGGGCCGCCTGCAAAAAAGGCAAAGCCAAGGCTTTGACCTCGGCGGGCCTGCTGCCGGGCAACAAGGCCACGGTGGTCGCACCCTGCGGCAAACCCAACGCCGCGCGCGCTGCGCCTTGATCGGGCGTCAAAGCAATCACATCGGCCACAGGATGGCCCACAAAACTGCCCTCGATGCCATGTTGGGCCAGCAAGGCGGGCTCGAAAGGGTAAATGCACAACACGTGGTCCACGCTGTCGCGGATTTTTTTGACCCGCTCGGGACGCCACGCCCAAATGGAAGGACACACCAACTGCACCGTGGGCACGCCCTTTTGGCGCAGCAAACGCGCCACGGGCAAATTGAAATCAGACGCGTCCACGCCCACGAACACATCGGGCAAGCGGGTCAGCACGTCTTGGATCAGGCGCTGGCGAATACCGTTGATGTGGCGGTAACGCCAAAGCGCTTCGACCAAACCGCGCACCGACAGTTCATCGCAGGACCAGCGCGAGACAAAGCCTTGGGCATCCATTTGCGGCCCACCAATGCCACTGGCTTGCAGGTGGGGCCAAACTTTGTGCAAGCCTTGCAACAGCAAAGCGGCCAGCATGTCGCCAGAGCGCTCAGCAGCCACCATGGTCATGCGCAAGTCTGGCGCGCCAGAACGGGCGCTGGGGCGCATGGGTGGCGAGGCCATCACGCCTTCAGCGCCTGACGGATCACAGCGCACACCTCGTCCACCGCCTCGTTGCTGAGTTCGGGGTAAATCGGCAACGACAAGCAGCGCTGGGCCACCGATTCGGTCACCGGGAAATGGGCACCGGCAGTGATCGATGCAAAGACTTTTTGCTGGTGCAAGGGCACGGGGTAGTAGACGGCGCTGGCGATTTTTTGATCCGTCAAGGCCTGCTGAATGGCCGCACGGTCATCGGTGAGCAAGGTGTACTGGTGGAACACATGCAAGCCCACGCCATCTTCGCAGGGCGTTTGCAAGTTCAGCAAACACAAGCCTGCGTTGTACCGGTGAGCCACGCGGCGACGCTCTTGGTTGTAATGGTCAATCAACGGCAGCTTGGCCCGCAGCACCACGGCCTGCAGTTCATCCAGTCGGCTGTTGTAACCCACAATGTCGTGGTAGTAACGCACCTTGCTGCCGTGGTTGCGAAGCATGCGCAGGGTTTGCGCCATGTCGTCCGACTGCGTGGTGATCATGCCGCCGTCGCCAAAGCAGCCCAAATTTTTACTGGGGAAAAAGCTGAAAGCGGCCACATCACCCATCGCGCCAGTCTGGACGCCACCGATGTCGGCGCCAAAAGATTGAGCGCAGTCTTCCACCAATTGAAGCTGGTGCTCTTTGGCCAAGGCCATCAACGGCGCCAAATTGGCAGGCTGTCCAAACAAATGCACCGGCAACAAGGCCTTGGTCTTGGCGGTGATGGCGCGCTGGGCCTGCGCCACGTCGATGTTGAAGGTGCAGGGATCGATGTCCACAAATACGGCTTTGGCCCCCACATAAGCAATGGCCTCTGCGGTGGCGATGAATGTGAAAGGCGTGGTGATCACTTCGTCGCCAGGCCCAATGCCCGCAGCCAACAAGGCCAAGTGCAATGCATCGGTGCCGTTGGCACAGGTGATGGCGTGGGCGACACCCAGGTAATCAGCTGCTTCTTTTTCAAAAGCTTGGACGTTGGGGCCCAAAATGAACTGCGCCGCATTCAAGGCGCTTAAAAATGCGGGTTCCAGCCGGGGCTGGAGATCGCGGTATTGCGCGACCAGATCGACCATAGGGATGCGCATGGTGGTTCTTTCGAAAGATAAAAAAATCAGGAGATCAATCGCGTGGCTTCGGTGATGCGTTGCACCGCTTCAAGCGCACGCCGCCCCGCTTGGCCACTGACTTTGGGCGGACGCTGGTGGCGGATGCTGTCTACAAAATCGACGATTTCAGCGTACAAGGGGTCTGCCTCTGCAAAGGATTGCTCTTGCCGGTCAATGCTTTGCGCAGGATCGGTCTCAGAACTCAAAGCGCTTCGGTAAGTGGTCAGCGTGCGGGCTTGAAAATCCAAAGAGTGGCAAGCTTGGTGTTGAAACACCCGCATCTTGCGTTCGCTTTTGGCACTCACCCGACTGGCGGTGACATTGGCCACGCAGCCATTGACAAAGCGGATGCGTGCATTGGCGATGTCGATGTCCGATGTCAGCACCCGCGCGCCCGAGCAGTCCACACTTTCTAATTCACTGTCGACCAAGGACAAAATCAAGTCCACATCGTGGATCATCAAATCCAGCAAGACACTCACATCGGTTGCTCGGGGCTTGAAAGGTGCCAAGCGAGAGCTGTCAATGAAACGGGGATCAGACAGCAAGGGCTCCAAGGCCAATGCGGCCGGGTTGAAGCGTTCCAAATGCCCCACCGCCAAAACGCAGTTGTTCTCTTTGGCCAAGCGAATCAATTCGTCCGCCTGGGCCAAGGTCGTCGTCATGGGCTTTTCGACCAGCACATGGACCCCGGCACGCAAAAAATCAACGCACACCTCGTAATGGCCTTGGGTCGGCACCACGATGCTGACCGCATCGACTTTGCCCAACAAGGCCCTGTAGTCAAGCAAGGCCGCACAATTGAATGGCGCGGCAACAGCTTGTGCCTGTTCTTGCCGACTGTCCACCACCGCAACGAGCTCACACTCCGGAATTTTGGCGTACTTCTGGGCATGGAATTTGCCCAAATAACCAACGCCAATCACGGCGCAACGCAACAGGGCCACGAAGCCCTCCTTTCATGTTCAGGTCAATGACCTGAAGGAATTTAATCTACCGCACGGCGACGCGTGCGCACAATGCCCACCTTGGGAGAAACATCCCCAAGAAACGCCATCATCATGTCGACATCCGCCACGGCCTCTGGTCTGTGTATGCCGATCTGCAAAATCTGTGCTTTGGCCGCCTCGAGAGTCAAATTGTCACGGTACAGGGCTTTGTACATGGCCCGAACCGCCGTCACACGCTCGGGCGAAAACCCGCGCCGCCGCAAACCTTCGGCATTCACGGTGCGTGCAACAGCAGGCTGACCCTGGCAAGTCACGTAAGGTGGCAAATCGGCAAACAGCAAAGTACACATGGCGGTGAAACTGTGTGCGCCCAAGCGCAAAAACTGCCGCACGACGGTAAAGCCACCCAAGATCACCCAGTCGCCCACCACCACATGGCCGGCCAATTGCGCGTTGTTGGCGAATATCGTATGGCTGCCCACCTGACAGTCGTGGGCCAGATGCACATAGGCCATGAACAAATTGTCGTCTCCCACTTGGGTCACGCCACCGCCATTGACGGTGCCAGCATTGAAGGTGCAGAACTCGCGAATGGTGTTGCCGTTGCCAATCACCAAACGTGTGGGTTCTCCAGCGTATTTTTTGTCTTGCGGCGCAGCACCCAGTGAGGTGTAGCTGTGGACATGGTTGTTTTGCCCGATGCGGGTGTGGCCCTCAATGGTGCAATGCGAGCCCACGGTTGAGCCTGCACCAATGACCACATTGGGGCCAATGATGGTGTAAGGCCCGACGGTCACAGAGGGGTCCAACTGCGCCGCAGAATCGACCAAAGCGGTGGAATGAATCGCTGACATAGGACCTCAGGCAATTTTGCGCATGGTGCACATCAATTCGGCTTGGCAAGCCAGTTCCTCACCGACTTTGGCCTGCGCTTTGAATTTAAAGATACCCGCCTTCATGCGGTCAAGTTGAACTTCCAAAATCAATTGGTCACCGGGCTCCACCGGCCGCTTGAACCGCGCACCGTCTATGCCCGCAAAGTAATAAACAGTGTTGTCATCAGGAGCCGCATCCAGGGCGTCGAAAGACAGCAAGGCGGCCGCTTGGGCCAAGGCCTCCAGCATCAAAACCCCTGGCATGACCGGGCGGTGCGGAAAATGGCCCATGAAAAAAGGCTCGTTGATGGTCACATTTTTCAAGGCCTTGATGCGCACGCCTTTTTCGATTTCCAGCACACGGTCCACCAACAAAAAAGGGTAACGATGGGGCAGTTGTTTGAGAATTTTATGAATGTCCATCATGGTCACGTTCCTTGTTCTTTTGGATGATGATTTCTAAGGCCTTGATGCGGTCACGCAAGCGAGACAATTGTTTGAGGCTGGCCGCGTTTTTTTCCCAATGGGCGTTTTCGTCTATGGGAAACAGGCCGGTGTAATGGCCCGGTTGGTGAATCGAACGCGTCACCACAGATGCGGCGGAAATGTGCACATGGTCCGCCAAGCTCAAGTGGCCCAAAACCACCGCCCCCCCGCCCACCGTGCAGTGCGCGCCAATACGCGCACTGCCTGCGATGCCCACACAACCGGCCATGGCGGTGTGTGCGCCGATGTGAACGTTGTGCCCGATTTGGATCAGATTGTCGAGTTTGACGCCGTCTTCAATCACCGTGTCTTCCAAAGCACCTCGGTCAATGCAGGTGTTGGCACCAATTTCAACATCGTCACCGATGCGCACAGCACCCAATTGCTCGATTTTTTCCCAACGTCCATGGTCAGGGGCAAATCCAAAACCATCGGCACCGATCACCACACCCGAATGCACCAAACAGCGGGCACCGATTTGGCAGTTTTCACCCAGTGTGACCCGCGATTTCAGCACCGTACCCGCGCCCACCACGGCACCGCGCTCCAGCACACACAGTGGCCCAATGACGGCGTCGTGTGCGATGAACACCTCCTGGGCAATCACCGCAGATGGATGAATCCGGGGCTCGGCGATGCGGCCAGATTCGCGTTTCCACAGCTGCGTCAAGCGGGCAAAGTAAAGATAGGGGTCGTCTGTCACGATGGCTGACGTGCGTTGTGCGACTTGGTTTTCAAAGGCAGGCCCAACGATCACGCAACCGGCCAAGCTACAAGCCAATTGACTTTGGTACTTGGCTTGGCTCAAAAAGCTGATGTGGTGCGTCTGGGCCGTTAGCAATGGGGCCAGCCCAGTGACGACCCAGTTGGAATTGCCAATGACACGGCCACCCAAAGCCTCAACGACAGCGCCAATCGTCAGCTCCACGGTGTCAAACAGACGAAACGCCTGTCACTTGCCAACAGAGGAGTTGAGCACCTTGATGACTTTTTCTGTGATGTCGTGCTTGGGGTTGAAATAAGCGGCATCTTGCAACACCAAGTCATATTTGTCCGTTTCCGCAACTTGTTTCACAGCACGGCCGGCTTTTTCAAAGAGTATTTGATTTTCTTCGTTTTTGCGGGCGCCCAAATCCTCTTGGAACTCTCTCTGGCGGCGCTTCAGATCGCGGTCTTGATCCATCAATTGCTTTTGCTTGGCCATGCGCTGGGACTCGGACAAGGTTGGCGCATCGCGCTCAAACTTTTCAGCAGCCCCTTTGAAAACGTTGATGGCATCGTTGAGGTCTTTCTCGCGCTTCAAAAACTCAGACTCCAGTTTGCCTTGGGCCGCTTTGGCAACGTTAGAGTCACGCAAAATACGGTCGGTGTTGACAATGCCAACTCTGAATTCTTGGGCCTGCGCCACACTTGAAAAAGCCGATGCACAGGCCAATATGGCAACGACCACGGTTTTGGAAAGCATGTTCATTAGAAAGAGTTTCCGATTTGGAATTGAAGTTTTTGAATTTTATCGCCACTCTGTTGGCGAAGCGGGGTGGCGTACGAAAAACGCAAAGGCCCCATGGGGGAAATCCAGCTCAAACCGATACCTGCCGAAGCGCGCAGCTGGCCGAGATCAATTTTTTCAGCCTCACCAAAGGCTTTGCCGACGTCGGTAAAGCCATACAAGCGCAGGGTTTTGTCGTTTCCCGCACCGGGGAAAGGCATCATGAGCTCGGCGTTGAACACCAGCTTCTTGGATCCGCCCAAGTAAATGCCCGGAGTACCAGAATCTGGCCCAAGGGTTGACTGCTCAAAACCGCGGACACTGCCCAAACCACCGACATAGAAGTTCTTGAACAAGGGGTATTTCTGGCCCTTCAAGCCTTGGCCCCAACCCAAGTCAGAGTTCAATGCCAAGGTGTACTTTTTACTGATCGGATAATAGTATTGGTACTGGTAATTGGCGCGGAAATAACGGACATCACCAGCCAAGCTGATGTCTGAGTTCACCCTCTGAAACGTGCCTTTGTTGGGAACCAAGGCGCTGTCGCGCCCATCCCTGGCCCAACCCAAGGTCAGGGGAAATGCCGTGCTTTTCGAACCGAAGTCCGTCACGTAATTTTTGTAAGCAACGGGTAAATCACCAGAAGAGCCCTCATTGATTTTTGTTTGCTCTGCATTGATCCCCATGAAAACCGTGTCGCTCTCGGTCACAGGCACGCCAAACCGAATGCCCGCGCCAGAATTGACCAGGCTGTAACTGCTTAAATCGGTTGTCAAATAGGGGCGAGTGGTTCTTTGAAAAACATCGACGGTTCTGGATATCCCGTTTTGAGTAAAGTAAGGATCTGTTGTACTCAGTACCAAATTCCTGTTGAATTTGCTTGTGTTGACCTCAGCCGCCAAATAGTTGCCAGAACCGAAAGCATTCTCCTGTCGAACACCAAAGCTAACAGTCACCTTTTCTGCCGATGAGAAACCGGCACCCAATGAAATACTGCCTGTAGGCTTTTCTGCCACGGTGAACACCAAATCGACTTGGTCAGGTGCGCCGGGAATTTCAAGGGTTTCCACGTTGACGTCGGTGAAAAAACCCAAACGGTCTACCCGATCACGCGACAGACGGATTTTGTCACCGTCGTACCACGCGGCTTCGAATTGCCGGAATTCACGACGGATCACTTCGTCCCGCGTTCTGGCGTTACCGGCGACCAGAATGCGCCGAACATAGGCGCGGCGCGAGGGCTCAGCCTGCAGGACAAGTTGAACGCGGTTGTTTTGCCTGTCGATCACAGGCCTGGCTTCCACCCTGGCGAAAGCAAAGCCAAATTTACCAAAATAGTCGGTGAACGCCTTGGTGGTCCCCGCGACACTTTCAGCGTTATAAGCCTTGCCCACTTCAATCTTGACCCGCGATTTGAACTCGTCGTCTTTGTCCAAATAGTTGCCCTCCAACTTCACGCCAGAGACCACAAAGCGCTCACCCTCGGTGAGGTTGATGGTGATGGCCATTTCTTGCTTGTCAGGTGACATCGCCACTTGGGTAGAGTCAATCCTGAATTCCAAAAAACCCCGGGAGAGATAAAAGGACTTCAATGCCTCCAAATCGGCATTCAATTTGGTGCGGGCATAGCGGTCCGACTTGGTGTACCAACTCATCCACCCACTCGTGTCCAAGTTGAACTGGTCGCGCAAATCAGCGTCTGTGAAGGCCTGGTTTCCGACGATTTGAATTTGTTTGATTTTGGCTGGACTGCCCTCGACCAAGGTAAAACTCAAATTGACGCGGTTGCGGTCGATCGGTGTCGCCGTGCTCACCACTTGCGCGCCATAGAGGCTGCGGTTGATGTACTGCCGCTTGAGCTCCTGTTCGGCTTTGTCGGCCAAGGCCTTGTCATATGGCCGACCCTCTGCCAAACCCACTTCTTTCAAGGCCTTCAACAAGACTTCTTTATCGAACTCTTTAAGGCCGATGAATTCGACGCTGGCCACAGAAGGCCTTTCTTGAACCACCACGATCAAGACATCGCCTTGGGTCTCCAGCCGCACATCTTTGAACAAGCCCAAGCTGAACAGGGAACGAATGGCCAAAGCGCCTTTCTCGTCCGAATACTGCTCGCCCACACGGATAGGCAAAGAGGCAAAAACCGTCCCTGACTCGACCCGCTGCAAACCCTCTACACGAATGTCACGCACAGTGAACGGGTCCACCGCCCAAGCGGGCAAGCAAGCCATCAATGATCCAGCAACGGTCAATGAGGCCGTCACAAGACGAGAAGGAATGTCAAAAAATTTCATGCTGCAACCTAAAAATGGTCAACCACCAACTGTCCGTTTGGCAAATGACCACAAACCCCAAAAAACCAAGCATGCCGAAGAAAATCCGTTAAAACTCAAGCTCCGCCATGTGCCGAGCAGCCCCCTTGGACCGCACCATTCACCCAAGATAATACACCCCTGTACGAAGGCATTTGTTATTCGAAAAAATGAATTTCGAATACCTCAAAAAGCCTATGCGCAAAGCTTTCCAACAGCGTGGCGGGCACCCTCTCGACTGCGGGCGTCAAGCTGCAAAAGATCATCCAAATTCTCAGGGTGATCACAGGTGACGGCACTCAGTGTGGCCTCGTTGACATGGTGAATTTGGTCAAACCGAATCTGCCTGTTTAAAAAGGCTTCTACCGCAATTTCGTTGGCGGCGTTCAACACAGCACAACTGCCAGGGGGACCTTGCAAGGTGGCCCTGGCCAATTTCAGACCCGGAAACCGCTCAGGATGGTCATGACCATCCATGGCCTCAAAAGTCAATGCAGCCAAGGCATGGAAATCAAGCGCTGCGGCTCCAGATGTGATGCGCTCCGGCCAACTCAGACCATACGCAATCGGCCCCCTCATGTCGGGGGTTCCCAACTGAGCCACAACAGAATTGTCCTTGTACTGCACCATTGAATGAATGACGCTTTGGGGGTGAATCACGACCTCCAATTGATCGGTTTTCAGGCCAAACAAATACTTCGCTTCAATCACTTCCAGCGCTTTGTTCATCATGGTGGCCGAATCCACCGATATTTTTCGTCCCATGACCCAATTTGGATGGGCACACGCCTCTTCTGGGGTGACCTGCCTGAGGCTGCTCGGATCTCGGGTTCGAAATGGCCCCCCAGAGGCGGTCAAAATGATTTTATCCACCCGCCTTGTCCAAGTCCTTGGGTCTTCGGGCAAGGACTGGAAAATCGCCGAATGCTCGCTGTCAATCGGCAGCAGCACCGAACCGCCTTTCTGCACAGCAGAAAGAAACACATCCCCCCCCACGACCAAGGCCTCTTTGTTGGCCAGTAACAATTTTTTGCCTGCACGGGCTGCGGCCAAACACGAAGACAAACCTGCAGCGCCAACGATGGCGGCCATCACCGCGTCCACTTCGGGCGCTGAGGCCACCTCATCCAGTGCCTGTGCGCCCCACCGAACACGGGTTCCCAGCCCCTCGGCTTTGAGCCTTTCGGACAAATGTCGCGCGGCTTCTTCGTTCACCATGACGGCCACTTGGGGTTTGAATTGCGCGCACTGCGCCAACATCAAATCCACCTGCTTGAATGCGGTCAGCGCATAGACAGCAAATTGCTCAGGATGTCGGCTCAACACGTCCAGCGTGTTTTTGCCTATAGAGCCCGTGGAGCCCAAGAGGGTGATTTTTTGTTGCGTTTGCATTGATAAAGCAGCCCAATCAAATCCAAGAAACCAGCATCATGGCCAAGGGCAAGGTGGGCAACAAGGCATCCACCCTGTCCAAAACGCCCCCATGACCTGGCAACAAGCCCGAACTGTCTTTCATGCCAGCGCTTCTCTTTACCAATGACTCGAGCAAATCACCGACAACGCTCATGGCCGACATGAAGAGCAAGGCCAGCAAAGCGACGCCTGCGCCTTTGGCAAAAATCAAGGTGTAAAAGCTCACCCCTTGAAAAGCCCCATCGCGCTCCAGCGTGGCCCATACAAGCGACACCAACAAGACGCCCAGCATCCCGCCCAAAACGCCCTCCCAACTTTTGCCTGGGCTGATTCCAGGAGCCAGTTTGGTCTTGATCCAGCGGCCGCCGAATGCGCGACCAAAAAAGTAGGCAAAGACATCCGCGGCCCAAACCAAGACAAGGAGTGAAAGCAAAAAGTTTACACCACGGTGATGCGCTTGCGCCATGGCCAACCATGCTGTGACCAACAACAACAAACCGCCCACCCAGCGCAATAAGCGAGGCCAGCGGCCCCAGGCCTCAACGCCGCGCTGAATCATCCAGGCCCCCAATAAGACCCACAGGGCAGAGGCCAACAACCAAACCAAGGGCGGTGTGGCCGTCACCCACCCCCCCTGAACAGCCGCTCCACAGGCCAGCAGGCACAACAAGGCGCCCAGCCAAGTGGCCCAAGCAGGCAGGCCATTGAGTCGCCCCCACTCCCACGCACCAGCCGCGATCAAGACCATGGTCAAAGCCATGAAAGGCCAATGGCTTGTGGCAAACAAGGCGGGCAAAAGCACGGCCAACAAAGCCAATGCCGTGAAGATTCTTTGTTTGAGCATGGAGATCCCCAGAAAAAAAGGCCGCCAAAGGCGGCCCAATCAGGCCGTGCAACCCACGGCATGAAGTTCAAACTCAAACGGCCATGATTTCTTGTTCTTTGGCCACCACCAACTGCTCAATCTCGGTCATGCGTTTGTCGGTCAGTTTTTGGACATCCGCTTCTGCACGCTTTTGATCGTCCTCTGATGCCTCTTTGTCCTTGACCAGTTTTTTCACCGACTCATTGGCATCACGGCGCAAGTTGCGAATGGCAATTTTGGCATTCTCCCCTTCGGTTCGGGCCAATTTGGTCATTTCTTTACGCCGCTCTTCACTCATGGCGGGCATGGGCACTCGAATCAAATCCCCCATGGAGGCGGGGTTCAAGCCCAGTTCACTTTCACGGATGGCCTTTTCAATTTTGGCCCCCATGCCTTTTTCCCAAGGTTGCACACTGATGGTGCGCGAGTCCATCAGGGAGACATTGGCCACTTGAGACAGGGGCAGCATGGCACCGTAGTAATCGATCTGTATGGTGTCCAGCAAAGCCGGGTTGGCCCGACCTGTGCGGATGCGGGTCAAGTTGTTTTTGAAAGCCGCAATGGATTGCTCCATCTTGGTTTCCGCTGTTTTTTTGATATCGCTGATGGTCATTGGGTTCTCCTCATCCAAACGGGCTCAAGCGTATACCAAGGTGCCTTCGTCTTCACCCAAAACAACGCGCTTTAAAGCGCCATTTTTGATGATGGAAAACACCTTGATGGGCAATTTTTGGTCGCGGCACAAAGCAAAGGCCGTTGCATCCATGATGCCCAAATTGCGTGAAATGGCCTCATCGAAACTGATTTCGCTGTAGCGCGTCGCCGTGGGGTCCTTGTTCGGGTCGGCCGAATAAACACCGTCCACCTTGGTGGCTTTGAGCACCATTTCAGCACCGATTTCGGCACCACGCAAAGCGGCGGCGGTATCGGTTGTGAAAAACGGGTTGCCCGTTCCAGCCGCAAACACCACGACTTTGCCTTCTTCCAGGTACTGCAAAGCCTTGGGCCGCACATAGGGCTCGACAACCTGCTCAATGCCAATGGC
>CAMCNQ010000047.1 GCA_945875955.1 Limnohabitans sp. Rim8
ATGCAAGCCAGTCTGGCTGTGGGCAACGCAGGCACATCGGTCACCGCTGTGGACGCCCTGGCAGCGCTCAAGCTGGCCGCAGGCCGCAATCCCAATGCCAACGGCACGCAAGTGTCGCCTTACCAGCTCATTGCCGCCGATGTCACGGGCGATGACCGTGTCACCTCTGGCGACGCGCTGGCCATCCTCAAGATGGCCGTGGGCAGAAGTGACGCATTGGCGCCAGAGTGGAGGTTCGTGAGCGAGAACCATGACTTCTGGAACGACCCGGTCAATGGGGTTCAAAGCTTGAACATCAGCCGCTCCAACATCGCCTATGACCAAGTCTTCAATGTGGACGTGCAGGGCGACACCCAGGTCAACCTGGTGGGCGTTCTGACAGGCGATGTCAACGGCAGCTGGAGTGCACCCGCCAATGCCACACTCTTGGTCGACAGCTATTTCCAAGACATGGCCACTCGGCTGGGTGCGCCTGTCACACAATGGATTCTTTGATCAAACAAAATAAGGGAAACACTGACCATGAACAACAACTTCCAATACATCGATGGCATTGGCAACATTCAGATCGCTGAAGGCGTGGTACGCCTGGACGTGCTGATGATGACCAGCATCGAAGGCGACAAATCCACCGCAGAAAAAGTGGGTGGCATGGCCATGAGCCTGCCGGCTTTCCTGCGCTCGTTCAACCAGATGAATCTGGTGGTCAACAAAATGGTGGAGCAGGGCCTGCTCAAGCGCAATGACAGCGGGGTGGCCAGTGGTCAAGCCGCTGACGGGGCTTCAAGCTGACACCACATGCCCTGCGCCGTACCGGCGCAGATTGGCGGCAGGTCCGCGACACCTGAATGGCTGCCATGGCCAACACGATCACTGTTGACGAATACAGAGGCATCGGCAATCTCGGGAGCTGGGCGGTTTACCGCGACGCGCCTGGGCTCTGGTCGGTCTCCAATCCCTATGCGCTGGTTCAGGGCTTCTATGGTTATGGGGCCCTGGGCAGTGCCGCGGACATCGACCTCTACCGGTTGGGCCGTTTGCTGCCGGGTACCTACAGCTTCGTCTACCAGCCCTTTGCCTGGGACAGTGCCAGCACCATCGGCTCCAGCGGTGCGGCGCGTCTGGCCGTGCTTGACGCCAGTGGCGCCGTGGTGGGGCAGACCAGTCAGACCGGCAGTCTGAGCTTCGCACTCAGCCAGGCCGGCGATTATTCGCTGCAGATCAGCGCCCTGGGCACGAGCAGCCAGTACCGCGTGGGCTATGCCTTTGCAGCGACCAGCCCCGATGTGCCTGCCAAGGGGGTGCTGGCGATCACGGGCACTGTGGCCGAAGGGCAGCTGCTGCAGGCCAGCTACAGCATCAGTGATGACAACGGCAGCACCCAGGCACAGCCGGGTTTGCAGTGGTTCCGCATCGACCCGGCGGCGCCCTCCAACTGGACGGCGATCAGCGGCGCCACCCAAAGCAGTTATCGCCCAGGCCCTGGCGACGTCGGCAAACAACTGGCCTACCGCCTGGACTTCCATGACGACCTGGGCTACCGCCAGCAGCTTTCGTCCAGCTTCAGTGCAACGGCTGTGACGGCTGCCACCGCCGCTTATGACCACACCCCGCCGGCTGCGCCACGCTGGATGGCTTCTTCTGCCTGGCGCTACAGTGTCAACCCGCGCGTCACGCTGAGCACATCGCAAGGCCAGATCGAGCTGGAGCTGTTGCCCAATGCCGCACCGGTGTCGGTGGACAACTGGCTGGCCTACGTCAACAGCGGCTTTTTGGATGGTCTGCTCTACCACCGAGTGATTGCCGGCTTCATGGTGCAGGCCGGCGGCTTTGCCGCCAATTTGCTGCAACAAACCCCCAGCTATGCGCCCATCGTGCTGGAGTCGGGTAATGGGCTGTCCAACTTGCGCGGCACACTGGCCATGGCCAGAACCAATGTGGCCGATTCGGCCACCAGCCAGTTCTACATCAACCTGGTTGATAACCTGTTCCTCAACAATGCCGGCCCTGCATCACCGGGTTATGCGGTGTTTGGCCAGGTGGTGACGGGCATGGACGTGGTCGACCGCATCGCGGCACTGGCCACCGGTACGCTCAATGGCTTGGCCAATGTGCCGCTGACAGAAACCCAGGTCTACCAGGCTCGCCAGACGCTGGCCGGCAGGGCCTTGACCCGCCAGCCACAGATCGCTGTGGACGGCATCGAAGCTGGCGCAAGCTGGAGCTACAGCCTCGACAGCGGTCAGACCTGGCAGCCGGGCACAGCCAACAGCTTCAGTCTGCCTGAGGGCCAATATGCAGCGTCGGCAATCCGCATTCGCCAGCGCGACGCCGCAGGCAACCTGGGCAAGAGCGATGCAGTCATCCACCACGATCTGGTGGTGGATCTGACAGCGCCCAGCCTTCAATCACTACGCCCCCGGGTGGACGCAGTGCAGGACCAGGCGATCGGCCGCATCGAGCTGACTTTCAGCGAGACCGTGGTCTGGGGCGCCGGGGCGCTGCGCCTCTTGGACGCGCAAGGCCTGCAAGTGACCCAATTTGATGCCTCCACGGCAGGCGCTGTCACCAACGGACCGGTCATGACATTGAATTCGCCAGTGCTGCGCCCTGGTGAAAGCTACCGGCTGCAGATGGACGGCCAGGCGTTGACCGACCTGGCGGGCAACCCGCTGCCCGCTCAGGCCTTGGCGTCTGGGTTGAGCCTGCCCACCGTTTTGTCCGGGCAGGTGTACCAGTGGAAGACGCACGCCTTGCTCGAGGGGGTCGGGCTCAGCCTCAAGACAGCGGGTGCTCCGTCAACCCCGATTGGCCAGACAGATGGGCAGGGCCAACTTCTGGCGGTGATGCCCGCCACACCGTTTGAGCTGCTGGCCAGCCGCAGCACCCATCCCAGCGACACCGGCGTGATCACCGAGGCCGATGCCCTCGCAGCCCTGAAAATCGCCACCGGCGGTAACCCCAACCCCGGTGGAGCGCCTGTTTCGCCTTACCAGTTCATGGCCGCCGACGTCAATGGCGATGGCCGTGTGACCAGCGCCGATGCACGCGCCATCCTGCTGATGGCCCAAGTCCATCCCGACGCCCCCGCTGCGCGGTGGCTGTTTGTCGACGAAGCGCAGGACTTCACCGATGAAGCCCGGGGTGTTTTCACGACCACCCGCAAATCGGTGCTGTGGGACGACATGCTTGCTGTCGACCCCGCGTACAACGCTGCACGCAATCTGGTCGGTGTGCTGTTGGGCGACGTGGACGGCAGCTGGAGCCCGCCCGCAGGAGCCGCTGATCTGGATACGCTGCAACCGGACTACTTCCAGACGCTGGCAAGCCTGACAGGATCTTCTGTGTCGCAATGGGGAATCTGGCCAGTTTGAAACCCTGAGCGAAACCTCCGTGTTTCTGATACCGGAGATATCTCAAGGGATTTTCGAGATTTAAGCACCTTTGGTAATTTTTTAAAAATAGTATGTTCTAAATTCAGAAATTGGTGAATTTCACGCATTTTCTCGCGTGCTGGTCTGCTTAAACATCGTTGTCTGAAGACCACTGGAGAGCCGCTATGTCCAATTCCTGCACAGACCTTGAATTGACCAAGCGTTTCAGGTTGGCCTGAGTTGATTTTTATCATTCATAAGTGCATATATTTTTTAATCATGCGCAATTAAAAATTCATTGGTTTGACAATTCAATCCGCTTTGCGCCAGTGCCAACACGACCAAAGCCGTTGTCAAGTTCAAAAACGATTGGATTGTTGTGAGCGCCAACCCGCTGGCTAGCCCGGCGAATTTGCTGAAAATGTGCTTCAGGTTTTTTGGATGCCCGCACAGGCACCTGCTGCAAGCGCGTGATGCCTTAAACGGCCTTTTTGGGCATGCAGTCGCCGCACATGAACATGCGTTGATTGATCATCATCTTGAAAACGCCCAAGGCCCTGGGCTTGTGCAGTCCGCATTTGTAGCAACTGATGGAGGACATGTTGGCCGAGTCTTTGAAGGGTGAGCCGCCTTCTTTGCTTTTGTAGCGCAGACCGTCGGTGGCAATTTGGGATTCTTGATCTTGGCTCATGGGGTCATTCTGGACTTGGTTTGCAAGAAAAGCCATGTTTGTTTTGAACGAGTCCCAAGTCGCTGATCGATCGCGTTGAAATCAGAGCCAGTGGAGGGGCGTTTTGATGGCCTCGGGCGATTCATGCGCGTGTTGGGCTCAATCGGCCAAGAAGCCCGATGTTTCTACGCTTTGAAGTTCTGGACAGGGCGTGCCTGAGGCGCTGCCAAATCGCCCCAACCCCAAGGCCATCAAGCCTTCGGTAAGGCGCAACAGGAACAACACATCCATGCCCATGCGCTGTGCCAAAGCAAGACCTTCTTTGGGGCCTGCCACCAGCAAGGCCGTGGCCCAGGCATCTGCCTGCATGCAGGTCTGCGCCAGCAGGGTGACCGATGCCACGGCATTGTTCACCGGCGTCCAGTGGCGCGGCTCCATGGTGTGCGCCAGGCGCGCCTTGCCAAGCTGCAGATAGCGACGGTAGTCGCCCGAGGTGGCCACCGCCAAATCTTCCAATTCGATGACGCTGTGCACCGCACGGCGTCCAAACTCCGGGTTTTCAAGCGCGACCGACCAGGGCAAGCCGCTGAACTGCCCGCCCACGGCGCGCAACTCACCGTCCAGCGCTGCCAGTGCATGCCGAGTGCCGTGTTGTTGCAGCACCAGGGCCATGCGATCCACCGCATAGCCTTTGGCAATGCCGCACAGGTCGAGCTGCACGGGCGCATGTTTGCGAACGCGGCCAGCGGCCCTGTCGAGCTCCAAACATGCGTGCGCAGCGGGCGGCTGTGATTGGCGCGCGATGCGAATGGCGTGCGCGTCGGGCGCATCGCGCTCGGCACCAAAACCCCAGGCATTGACCAGCATCCCAATGCAGGGGTCAAACGCCCCTGCGCTCAGGCGATGGACATCCAGTGCGCATTCAAGGACTTCCAGCATCTCTGCCGGCAAGTTCACCCAAGCGTTCACGGGTGCTCGGTTCACGCGCACAAGGTCGCTGTCCGGTTTCCACGGCGACATCTGCCGGTCCACCTGGTCCACCGCAGCGGCGAGGTCAAGCTTTAAGGCGCTGACGTTCAGGCATTTGTCGGCATCGAGCGTGGCCGACCAGCGCGTGCCCATGACTGGGCCATGCAAGCCGATGCGTTTGCACCGCGCAGCAGTTTCAAAAGACATCTTCGGCATAGCGTTCTTTGGATTTCAGTGTGGCGACGCTCAGCTGCAGTGGCACCAGCACCGCGTCGAGTGCCTCGGCCACGCCCTGCGCCATGGCGCGGCTGCCACAGACACGCACGATGGCACCTTGTGACATCCAGATGCGCACGCGCTCGGCATCGCGGCGCAGGGCGTCCTGCACATAGCCGCCACCGCCTGGCACGGGCGAGAACGCCGTCTGAAGGCTTGCCAGACGACCTTCGCCCAGCCAGCGCGCGATGTCGGGGGCAAAGTAAAAATCGTGCGCGGGATCGCGCCCGCCAAAGTAGAGGTGCATGGGTGTCTTGCGGTCGTTTCTGCGGATAAAGCCAGCCAGCGGTGCCACCCCAGTGCCCGCGCCAATCAGCAACACTGGGCCATGGGTTTTTGCCAGGACAAATCCGGGGTTGGGGCGGATGAAGGCCTGGATGCTGCCGCCTGTCTCCAGGCCCAGCAGGTGCGAGGAGCAAAGGCCACCGGGCATCTGGCGTAAGCAGATTTCCAGAAAGCCGTCCTGCCAGCCCGAGGCCAAGGAGTAAAAGCGCGGCACGCTGGAGCCAGGTGGCACGATGCCCACCAGATCGCCCGCCGAAAACCGGGCCAATCCGCGCTTGCCCAGACAGGTGCGCAAACCCTGTGCAGGCCAAGCCAAGCGAAGGATCGCGCTGGCCTGAACGCCTGCAACGGCAAAGTCCTCTCGCCCGATCAACGTGAGCGTCGACGTGGCGGGCACTCTCGGCACATGCGCCAAGACCAGGGACTCGTCCAGCGCTTTCGCCAAGGCAAGGCCCCAGCGTGCGAATTGCTGGCCGGATTGTTGGTGTATGCATTCGAGCGGCACCAGCGTGGGCCAGCCTTGTGCGCGCAGCGTCTGATCCAGGGCCTGGGCGAAGGCGCAAAACGCTGGAAATTGTCGATCGCCAAAGCCCAGCACCGTGACCGGCACCTGGTCGGCCTTGAGTTTTGAAATGCGCTCAAGTTCACCGCTGGCATGGGCCGGGGCCTGGCCTTCGCCATAGGTGGCCGCCAGCACATACACCTGCTGCGTTGCGGCGGTGGTTTGAAAGTTCTGTAAGGCGCTGGTGTGCACGCGGTGACCGCACTGGCACAGTGCGTTTTGCAGCGTTTGGGCGAAACCCCAGGTACTGCCCCCCTCGCTGGCCACGAAGATGAGCACATCGGCCTGCGCCATGGGGACGTTGCCCATGATCTTTGGGGTCTGACGGCGGGCTTGCCACCAAATGACAAAACCCGAGAGCCAAAACAACAGCACGCTGGCCCCCGCAAGACCGAGCACCACGGCCCACGGCCAGGCCGATTCACCCGTGTGCAGCACCACGGCCAGGTCGTACAGGCGCTGCGCCAAGCTGGCGTCTTGCCAGACCAGCATCTGGCCCGAGTACCGGTCAATCCAGCCCTGCCCCTGGGCGGTGGTGACTTTCCAGGTGTCTTCGGGGTCGGTCGCACCCGGAAAATTCAACTTGCGCAAATCCTTGACCAACAGGGTTTTCAGCGGGGCCAACTGCGCGCCCCGCAAGCTGGGTTGACCGGAAGCCACCGACAGCACTTCGGGTTCAGGCCTGGAATCCAGCGTCACCAGCCCCAAGGTCGAGGCGCTCATGGTCAGCGCGGTGACCGAGGTGAGGCTCAGAACAAGCAGCAGCACTCGGCCCGTGACCACATGGATGCGCTGCGCCAGTGTGCCGCGCACCCGCGCAGCCAAGCGCCGCCAGCCACCCATGCGCCGCAGCAGCAGTGCCACCGAAGACGCGCACATCACCGCCATGGCCAGCGCAATGCCGGCCGCAAGCCAGCGCCCGGCATCACCCAGCAACAAAGAGCGGTGCAGGTTCTTGACCCAGCGCGGCAGCGCCGAGGCTTGCCAGGGGCCCAGCACCTGGCCGTCGGTGGGGTCCACGTAAGAAGCCTGCGGCTGCTCGCCAGCAAAGCTGAACACCACCATGGCACCGGAGGGCAAGTGCCGGATTTCTTCGGCGTCTGGCAGCGTGCGTGTCACCCGCTCCACCAAGGCAGAGACCGGCAACTCGCCCGGTGCGGCGCTGGCCTGCCAGGCTTGGTGTACCGGATCGATGGCCAGCAAGGCACCGGTGATTCCCAGCAGCAGGGCCAAAATGCCCACCGTCAAACCCAGCCAGCGGTGGATCGCTTTCCAGCGCATGCCCATTTTTTACTGAAGTTGGAAGGTCGCCGAGCGTATGTATTGCTTGCCGTCCTGCGGCTTGCCCGCGTTCGCCTTGGACAGCGGGATGCGGACTTCCGAAGGGCTGTCGCGCATGTCTTCTGCGGCGGCGTCGATGCGGATTTCATAGCCGGCGTCCATCAGTGCATCGGCCAGCTCGGCCGTGACCTTGAGGGTGCTTCCCGCGCCCACACTGGCGCCTGTGACGCCATTCAACCGCTTGCTGTCTCCGGCCGAGAGTCGGTACCAGTCGGACAGGTGCTTGTGGTATTTGGCCTTGCCGCCAGCCACCCACAGGGTGCGCACATAGCTGCCCTTGGCATCCACGAGGTAGGCCGCCAGGTAAGCGCCGTCACCGCCGTAATTTTTGAGCTGGGCGGTCAGCATGAGCGGACGGCTGTGTGCCAAGGCAGGCATGGCCAGCGCACAGGCCGTGGCCAAAAGGGTCAAAAGCGGTTTGGACATGGGGGGTATTCCTTTGGAGTCGGGTGAATGCAGGCTTACGCCATCTGGCTGCGTGCTGCGCCGCCAGGGATTGACAAAGGCAAGCTTGCGGGCATGCCAGCGCTGTCTGCGTGGGCTGGACGGGCTTGCTGCGCAGCGCCTTGGTCATGGCGTTCACGCGCGCGTTTGTGGTCGTCTTGTTTGAGCTTCAAGACCTTGAGCGTTTCAGGGTCGATCTTGGCTTTGAATCTGCGGCCCTGGGCATCTGAAAATCGAATGTCGTAACAACCATCGTCAATCTTCAGCCGCTCAATCTGCCAGCCCTGGGCGGCCGCCATCTGCCGCACAGCTTCGCGCGACTGCCAGCGGTGAAGGGGCGCATCACAAGCGTCATCGGCCTGCGCGGGCAGTGCCGTCAGGCCCAGCGACAAAAGCAGCAGGCCCAAGCTCAAAGTGGGGGAGTGTCTCAAGGGGGCTCCTGTCAAGCGGGTGAGGGCATCAGGCGCTTTTTTGATGGCATGGAGAAAACCGGCGCTTTGCCCAGACTGAAGGGTGCGTTCATATTTGCTTCGTCGGAAAATGACAATGATCAAGGGTCTTGTTCAATTGGAAGGTGATCTAGATCACTGTTTGGCGTTGCCCATCATGTTCAGATGGCGATGATGTTTGTTTTGTCATGAACACCCACGCGCTTTTGACCGGCATGCTGACCGCCTTGGGGGTGGGCCTGTTGATGGGCGTGGTGCGCGAGCGCCGACACGAACCGGGCAGGACCCGGGCGGGCACGCGGACCCACACGCTGGTGGCCATGCTTGGCTATGTGAGCTGGAGTTTGGGCATTTGGCCTTTTGTGGCCACGGTCATGGTGGTCGGCGCGCTGGTGATCGGCGGTTATCAGGCCAGCGCGCCAACCGGTCCTGGCCAGACTGGCGAGGTGGCATTGCTGGTGACGCTGATGTTGTCGGCACTTGCTCAGCAGAACCCGAGCTTGTCTGCCGGTCTGGGCGTGCTGGCCGCCGCGCTGCTGCATGCCAAACAAGCATCGCAGCGCATCAGCCGTGAGCTGATCTCAGATCAGGAGCTGCAAGACACCTTGATCTTGGCGGCCGCCGCGCTGGTGGTCATGCCGCTGCTGTCGGACCAAGCCATTGACCCCTGGGGCATGCTGCAACCCACCCAGCTGTGGCGCATCGTGGTGCTGGTCATGGCGGTTGGCATGATGGGCCATATGGCGCAGCGCGCGCTCGGGGGGCGTTGGGGCCTGCCGTTGGCGGCTTTCTTTTCAGGCTTTGTTTCCTCCACGGCCGTTGTGGCCAGCACGGGTCAGCGCGTGCGGGCAGGGCAAAGTCAGGCCCTGCCCGCAGCGGCCTGTGCCCTGCTGGCCAATCTGGCCTCGCTGGTGTTGTTTTCCGCAGTTGTGGGGACGGCCTCTCCAGCCTTGCTGGTGGCCATGCGCTGGCCGTTGGTCTTGGCAGGCGTCGGCTTGATTCTGGTGCTGCTGCCTGCCGTGCATCGCATCGAGCGGGATGGGGACAAGGTTCAAACAGGGCATGCCTTCAAGCTGACCCATGCCGTGGCCATGGCCAGCATCATGGCCTTGATGACCTTGCTTGCCGCCTGGCTGCAACATGTTTTTGGAAATTTAGGCGTGCTGGTGGCGGCTTTGTGCGTGGCTTGGGTGGAAGTGCATGCCGCCGCCGTCGGCATTGCGCAACTGATGCAGACAGGCGGCATGGCGTCTGAATTGGCGCGTTGGGCGTTGGTGGCCGTTCTTGCTTCCAGCGCTTTGGCCAAAACCGCTCTGGCAATGGTCAGCGGGGGGATCCGCTATGGCCTGATGGTGGGACTTGGATTGCATGCCATGGTGGCTGGCGGTGCGCTTGGCGTTTTGTGGGTCCCAGACCAAATCGACAAACAGGTGGTGAGCTTCGTTGCCAGCGGCCAGACATCGGGCAACAGCTTCACCAGCGCTCCTGCTGGGTTGATCAGGGCCTAAACGGAGAGGCCATGGTGTGGAAAAGTTGAAACTGCCTGAGCATCAACGCCACTCAAACAGCGCTGACCCCAACATCAAAAAACCCTGCGTTTGTTTGCATTGAAGTGCAGCAGGGGCAGCGCTCACAAGGCATCAATGCAGCGCCACGCCAACAAGTGCCTCAACCTCGCTGCGGCGCATTTTCAGATCTTCAGCAGTACCGGAGTAGACGACCTGACCGCGGTCTATGGCAACACACGTATCGGCCAGAGCGATGGCCACCTCCAAATTTTGCTCGACCAACAACACAGCGGTGCCGCGGCGCAAAATCTCTCGTATCGAGACCACAAGACTTTCGACGATCAGCGGTGACAAACCTTCAGTGGGCTCATCCAGCAAAAGAACGCGGGGGTTGCCAACCAAAGCACGGGCTATTGAAAGCATCTGTTGCTCTCCCCCTGACAAGACCGCACCCAGCGACCGTTTACGAGCGGCCAGACCCGGGAAGGTTTCAAAAACAGATGCCGCATCCCATGGGCCTGTGCGACGCCCGATTTCCAGGTGTTCGAGCACCGTGAGACTTTTGAAAACTTCACGATTTTGCGGCACATAGCCCAACCCGGCACGCGCCTTGTGGTAAGTGTCGACGTTTGTGAGGTCACGGCCATCAAGCAGGACCGAACCTGCGTGGGTGGTGGCTCGCCCCATGATGGCTTCAAACAGTGTCGTCTTGCCAACACCATTTCGGCCAATGACAGACAGACATTCACCGGCGCGGGCAGACACCGACACGCCTTGCACCACCACCGTTTTGCCCCAACCTGCATGCAAATTGTTCACCTCAAACATGCGCTTTAACCCCTTTGAAACGATCGGGTCCTGAGCGTCCAAGATAGACGTCCCGCACGGTTTCCGAGTTCATGACATCTTCAGATTGACCAGAGGCCAGAACCTTGCCGGACACGAGCACAGTCACGTCGGCACAAAATTCACGGACAAGTTTCATGTCGTGTTCGATCATCAATATGGCCGTCTCAGAAGGGAGTTTGTGCAGTGCGGTCAACAAGAGCTGAGTCTCAGTTGATGGAATACCAGCAGCAGGTTCGTCAAGCAGCAAGACACGAGGCTTTAAAGCCAACACGATGGCAATCTCGACAAGTCTTTGCTTTCCGTAAGAAAGGTTTTCAACAGGGATATCTGACTGCTCCACGATTTGAAGCTCTGCAAGCACCTCAAGGCAGCGCTCGCGCTGCGCGACCATGTCTTTCATGCCCCGCCACAATTGATTCGCAACGCCTGTGTTCTCGTTCACGGCCAGCTGCACGTTCTCTAAAACACTGAGTTTTGGGAAAAGACTGGTGATCTGAAACGAGCGAACCAAACCCATCTTGACCCTGTCTTGAAGCGACAAACGGGTGAGGTCGCGGCCAAAGGACATGACCTGCCCCGAGTCGGGTTCAATGGCGCCCGAGACCAGTCCGACGAGCGTTGACTTGCCTGCACCGTTGGGGCCGATCAGGGCGTGACGCGCACCTGGTGCAAGCCCCAAATGGACATCATGGGTGACTTGCAAACCACCAAAAGTCTTGCAAAGCCCGCGCAGTTCAAGTGCCAGCATAGAAGTCATTCAGTCCGACCCATTTGGAAGATACGGGTCAGCCATCCCGAGATGCCGCCTTTGAAAAAGAAGGTCACGCCCATCAGTAAAACGCCGATGACGAGCATCCAATAAAAGGGGTTCCACTGCTGAGTCACGTACTTCACGATCAAATAAACCGGTGCGCCCAACAAGGCGCCGTAAATGCTGAAGGTGCCACCCAGCACCACCATGACCAATACATCAACAGAGGTTTCTAAGCTGAGCACCTGCAAGCCGACAAAAGCCGTGTTTTGGGTCAGAAGAGCGCCAGCGATGCCAGCAAAAGCAGCGCACAAAGCGTACATCACCACCAAACGCTTGAGCACAGGGGCTCCCAGCAAACTCATGCGCAGCGGGTTCTCTCGGATTCCCGCCATTGAAAGACCGTAGGGTGAAGACACCACGCGACGGGCAATCCAAAATACCAGAGCCAGCCAAGCAAGGGTGTAAAGATATTGCACATGGCCATCCAAAGTCCATTTGAAAATGCCCAAGACAGGTTTGAAACTGATGCCCGCAAGACCATCGTCACCGCCGGTGATCCCTGTAGCCTTGTTCGCTGCCTCAAACACAATGACGGAAAGAGCCATCGTCACCATCAACAAGGGCAAGCCATTCAGGCGCAGGATGACAAAACCAATACCAATGGCCAGTGCACCGGTCACAAGACCCGCAATGAGTACGCCGCTGATGGGCTCCTGCCATCCCGCCAACGCCAAGCGCCCAGCCACATACGCGCCAACACCGAAGTACATGGCATGACCCAGCGAGATGATGCCTGCAAAACCCAAGGCCAGGCCAAATGACAGCGCAAACAATGTCATCACCAGAACCGATGCCCCAAACACCCTGTAATCTGGAAAAACAAAGTAGGCAGCAAGCGCAGCCAACCACCAGAGCATGCCGACCCGGGCGCTTAAAAAGCCAGTCTTTTCCAGTTTCATCGTTGTTTCCTACTTCCAGCCCGCAAGCAGGCCCTGAGGACGCCAGAGCACCAAGATAACGAGCAAGGTAAACACCGTAAATGCACCGAACTCTGGCACAAAATAACGCCCGGCTGTGTCCACCAGGCCAACCACTAAGGAGACGACCAAAGAAGCTTTGATGTTTCCGAATCCAGACAGGGCCACGATCGTCAGAAACAGCGGCAGATGTTTGAATGGATAAAGCGGCTCTAAAGGCAACATGCCTGCCCCGACAATTCCACCTACAGCGGCCAAGCCGGCTCCAATGGCAAAGGCAACCGAGAAATACCAATTCACATTGATACCGGTTGCCTTGGCCATGCTCTGGTTGTCCACGCATGCGCGCAGGGTTGCACCAAAACTGGTGTGGTCAAACAGCAGCCAAAGCGCCAACAGGATCACCAGACCGCAGGCCATCACAAAGACCCTGTAGAACGGAAACTGACGCCCTAACAAGCTGAAGTTGCCTGACATCCACTCAGGGTACTTGGTGGCGAGAACGTTGGGGCCAAATGCAAATGTCAACAATGCAATGAAAGCAAAGCAAAAACCAATGGTGGCCAGAACTTGCTCAAGCTCGGTCATGCCGAAAAGCCGTCGAAAGAAAACCCGTTCCAGAACAATGCTGAGCAGTAAAACAACCACCAATGAGATGAGCGCTGAAGCGAGAAAACTCACCCCCAACAAGGAGGGCAGATTGAATGCCAAGTAACCGCCGAGCACCGCAAAAACACCGTGTGCCAAATTGACAACCCGCATCAGCCCGAGTGTCAAAACCAAGCCGATAGAGATGACAAAAAGCACAATGCCATAGCTGACCCCATATAAAAGAATAAAGGTAGCGGCAGGGGTAATTTGGTCCATGTCAGTAGGAGCAGGGGCAAACGCCCCTGCGTTGCCTTGCTTAATTGGCTACAACGGGTGCTTTGACCGCTTTGAAGGAATCGACAATGACATTTCGCAACTTGCCGTTGACTTTGTCAACGCGGCGAATGTAGATATCCTGCACTGGCTCACGTGTCGCGGCGTCGATGGTCAGCGCGCCTCGGGGACTGCGAATCGTCACACCCAGGACCGCCTGCTGTGCTTCTTTGGCATCGAACGCTTTGCCTTTCTGTGACTCAATCATCTTGTAAATCAAGCCCATGCCATCGTAGGCGGAAACAGCAGGAAAAGTGGGGGCACGGTCAGCACCAAATTTCTTCCTGAGTGCGGCTGTGAACGCTTTGTTTTCTGGGTTTTCAAGTGCTTCAGCGTAGTACAAAGCCTGATGGAAACCAATGATCGAATCATCAAAAAGATTCAGATCAGAATCCTCCGCCTCGCCCATGCCGATAACCAGCTTTTGCTTCATCACACCTTGTGCGGCCAATGCTTTGCTGAAGCTCACCGCTGCAGCACCAGGCGGAACGAACATGTCCAACATGTCTATGTCCGCGTTTTTAATCCGCTCAGCAATTGGGGCATAGTCGACGGTGTTCAGGGGCGCGCGCAATTCGTCTACGATCTTTCCGCCGCCAGCTTCAAAGGCTGATCGAAAAAAACGTTGGACATCATGGCCTGGCGCATAGTCCGATACGGCCACGTAGGCCTTGCGCTTGCCACTTTTCAAGGCGAACTGCGCTGCGGCCACTGCCGACTGCCCGATGTTCTGACCGACACGGATAAACATCGGAGACTGCGGCAAAAGCGTTGGCGATGCAGCCACAAAAAGCACCGTCGGTGTATTTGTTTGGTTGATCACTGCTGCTGCAGGAGAGGCATCAGAGGTCAAATAAAAGCCGCCCAAAATAGACACTTTGTCGCGAACAATGAGCTCTTCTGCCAAGCGCCGTGCAGTTGCCGGGTTGGGTCCGCCCATGTCACGGTAAATGATCTCGACCTTGCGGCCACCCACGGTGTCGCCATTCAATTCGCGAAAAATATCT
>CAMCNQ010000048.1 GCA_945875955.1 Limnohabitans sp. Rim8
AGCCTTCACCGGGGGCAGTGGCGTGACCATCTTGGCCCTGGGCGGCTTGTTGCTGCCTTTGCTGCGCAACGTGGGCTACCCTGAGGGGCGTGGCATCAGCTTGGTCACCAGCGCCAGTGCATTGGGGGTGTTGCTGGCGCCGTCGGTGCCGCTCATCATGTACGCCATCATTGCCCGCGTGCCCATCAACACCATGTTTTTGGCGGGGCTGTTGCCTGCGCTGGTCATGGTGGTTTTTTTATTGGTCTTTGGCGGTTATTTGAGGCGTGGGCCTGCTCAGCCTGTGTCGGGGACTGCCATTGCGCCCACACCCACACCCACATCAGCACCCCCCCAGTTTTGGCCTGCCGCCTGGGCGGCCAAATGGGAAATTTTGGCACCCGTGGTGGCCATTGGTTCTTTGGTCAGTGGCCTGGCCACACCGACCGAAAGCGCGGCCGTTACTGCCTTGTACGCCATCTTGACCCAAGCTTGGGCGCACCGTGAGTTGGGCTGGCGCTTGTTGGGCAAATGCCTGAGCGAGTCGACCCAAATCATTGGCGGTGTCTTGTTGATTTTGGGCATGGCCTTGGCGCTGACGAATTTCTTGATCGACGCGGGCATTCCGGATGCGGCCATTGAGGCGGTGCAAACGGCCATTCCCAACAAGTACATGTTCTTGCTGGCGCTGACGGTCTTTTTGTTGTTGGCTGGCGCACTGATGGAAATTTACGCCGCCATCGTGGTGCTGGTGCCCTTGCTTTTGCCCGTGGCCATGAGTTACGGCATCGACCCCGTGCATTTCGGCATCGTGTTTTTGGCGGCCATGGAAATGGGTTTCCTGTGCCCACCCGCGGGCATGAACATTTACTTTTCGTCGGCCATGTTCGGCAAATCCGTGCGCGAGGTGGCGGTGGCGGTGTTGCCCGCTTTGTTCGCCATTTTCTTGGGCACCTTGGCCATCGCCTCTTTGCCGTGGTTGGCCACGGGCTTGCCCGATTTGTTCAAGGCATGACTTTCAATCTTCTTGAAACTGTCAATGACTTGTCACACAGCCTGTCCAGACTCTGCTTGTATAGACATCTTCCGGAGTCGTCATGGCCTTGCTCATTCAGAAACGCAACAAGCATTTTGGCCAAGTTGTTTGCTGAAGCGGTTGAAGCCATTGAATGTCGGCGCGCATCCGTCAATTTTTTGTGTGAGGTTTTGTATGTCGATGAACGTGACTGAAGTGCTCGATTTGCTGGAGCGCAGGGGCCAAAGCCAATACGGCATGGAAGCCGTCAGCCAACTGGCGCACGCTTTGCAATGCGCGCACTTGGCCGAGCGGGCGGGCGAAACACCAGAGACCGTGGTCGCAGCCCTGCTGCACGATCTGGGGCATTTGCTGGCGGCTGAGCGCGATGGGCAAAAAGACCACAACAGCGAACAGGACGACCTGCACCAGTTCATCGCCCTGCCCTTTTTGCGAGGCCTGTTTTCCGACGCGGTGCTGGAGCCCATCCGCATGCACGTCGATGCCAAGCGCTACCTGTGCTGGGCAGAGGCGTCTTATTGGGCCAGTCTGTCAGACGCATCCAAAGACAGCCTGGTCAAGCAAGGCGGAATTTTCAGCCAAGCCCAGGCCGAGGCCTTTATCGTTCAGCCTTTCGCCCCTGAGGCGGTGCGGCTGCGCCGCTACGACGATCTGGCCAAAGACCCGGCCAAAACCGCGCCAGACCTCGGCCACTACGCAGACCAGCTGCAGCAAGTGGCGCACTGAGGCTTTGCTTGCACCGCCACATCGCCTTCGGACAGGGCGCTGCCGTCCAGGGGTTCAAGCGTGCAGCGGTCGCCAGCGGCGTTTTTTTTTGATTTGCAGGGCTTGGTCAGTCATGCAGGGCTTCAGGCGGGTTTGCGGTTGACCAGCACAATGCCCACGGCCACCAAGACCAGCGCCATCAGCAAGCTGGGGGTGGCCGTCTCGTCCAGCAGCCAAGTGCCAAACAGCAAAGCAAAAAGCGGTGTCAAAAAGACAAATACCGAGACCTTGGTGGCCGGGTAGTGGCCCAACATCCACATCCAGGCGAGGTAACTGGCGAAAGCGCCGATGGCGGTTTGCGCCAGCATCGAACCCCAGGCCAAAGCGCTCCAGTCCATGGACCAGCGCTCCCCCAGGGCCAGCGACAACCAAGGCAGGACCAAGGCCGTGACGGCGATTTGGTAGAACAGCAATTTTTCGGCCGATACCCGGGTCAGGTTGTTGGCGCGGATGGACACCGTGGTCAGACCCCACAGCGCGCCTGCAGCCAGGCCCAATAAATCGCCCACGGCGCTGCTGTAACCCGCACCCATGCCCGCGCCCTCAGCCACACCGCTGCGCATGGCAAACGCCACGGCCACAAAAGCGCAGCCCATGCCCAACCATTGCACCGGCCGCAGCCTTTCGGATTTCACAAACAAGGGCACCAAGGCCGCCACCCAAAAGGGCGAGGTGTAGAGGAACACCGTCAGGCGCGACGCGCTGGTGTAGCGCAGGCCCAGGTAAATGCAGGCGAACTCGCCGGCAAACAAACCCCCAGCCAGCAGGCCGGCCAACAGCGTGCCGTCGCGCTCAAACAAGCGCACGCCGCGCAGGCGACACCAAATCAAGAGCAGCACACAGGCACCCATGCAGCGCAGGCTGGCCTGAAACAGGGGCGCGACCTGGTCCATGATGGCCTTGACCAGCACCTGCTGCAGCCCCCAAAACAGGCAACAGCCCAGCAAGATGCCCACGGCCAAGCCATCCAAATGTTCTTTGCGCGAATTCATGCCCGCGATTGTGCCGCCATCCAGCGCCTTGGCCTGTCGCTTGGGGTCTGCGGTGCGAGGTTCGTGGCTTGGGGTCCGTGCCCTGTGATGGATGGCGCAAACCAGACCGGCGGTTAACATGGGCAGCAACCCGCTTTGCGCCCCCCACCTTGCCATGCATGAAAACCCCCACCGGGACACCGACCACTTTCTGCGGCTGAGCCGACGCGGCTGGCACCGCGCGGCCTTGGCCCTGGCCTTGTCGCCTTGGCTGGCCCCTGCGGCCCAAGCGCAAGCCGTCTCGGGGTTGGCCGCGGCCAGCCTTGGCCCGCGTTGGCAAGTGGACCCCTTCAGTTTGGGGGTGGCCAGTGGCCAGCCCCAGCCCGACAGTGTGGTGTTGTGGACGCGTTTGCGCATTCAGGAGGCCGACGCCGCTTGGCAGGCGCAAGCCATCGAGGTGGTCTGTGAACTGTTTTCCGACGCCCGCTTGCGCCAACCGCTGCGTCAGTGGCGGGTGCAAACCGATACCGCGCGTGCCCACAGCGTGCATGTGCTGGCCACGGGCTTGCCGCCGGGGCGGCCCTTTTGGTACCGCTTTGTGTGCGGCAACGCCGCCAGTGTGGTGGGCCGGGCATGCACCAGCCCGGGGCTGAACGCTGCGGTGGACCGGCTGCGCATCGCCTTGGCCTCGTGCCAACATTACGAACAAGGCCACTTCGTGGCCCACCGCGAGATGGCCCAAAGCGAGCTGGACCTGGTGCTGTTTGTGGGCGACTACATCTATGAAAGCTCCAACCCCAAGTTCATGCTGCGCAAGCACTCGGGCGGGGTGCCTTCGAACCTGCAGGGCTACCGTGAGCGCCATGCGCAATACAAAAGCGATGCCGATTTGCAAGCCTGCCATGCGGCCCACACTTGGCTCATGACCTGGGACGACCACGAGGTGGTGAACGATTACGCCAACGACCTCGACCGCAACTTCACCGAGCCGCAGGTGTTTTTGCGCCGACGCGCAGCGGCCTACCAAGCCTATTTCGAGCACATGCCCTTGCGCCTTGGGCCCGATCCTGTCCAGCCCAGCCAGATGCGCATCCACGACCGCATGTCCTGGGGGCAGCTGGCCGATGTGTGGACGCTCGACTGCCGCCAATACCGCGACCACCATGCCTGTCCCGACCCTGTGCGTGGCGGCGGCCGCGTGGTGGTGGGCTGCGAAGCCTTGGCCCAACCGGCCCGCAGCATGCTGGGCATGGCCCAAGAACAGTGGTTGAACGATGGCCTTGGCCGCAGCACCCGGCGCTGGAAGCTGCTGGCCCAGTCCACCCAAATGAGCTCCAGCGGCATTGACACCCCTTTGGGACGCAGCGCCTTCACCGACGGTTGGGACGGCTATCCGCAGGCCCGCGCCCGCTTGCTGAGCGCGGCGGCGCAAGCCGGGGTGCAAAACCTGGTGGTGCTGGGCGGTGATGTGCACATGAATGTGGCGGCCCATTTGCGTGTGCGGCCCAACGACGAGCGCTCGCCCATTGTGGCCAGTGAATTGGCGACCACCTCCATCACCTCAAGGGGGTTGTCGCCAAGCCTGCTTGCCCAAATGGTGGCCAACAACCCCGATGTGCTGCACGCCCGTTCCGATGAGCGCGGTTACACCTTGTTGGAGGTCAGGCCCCAGGGCATACAGGCGCAATTCAGAACCACCCCCAACCCCGCTCGGCCCGATGGGGTGTTCAGCACCCAGGCCCATTGGCAAATCCAGGCGGGCGTGGCGGGGCCGCACAAAGCCTGATGCAGGCGTGGCAATCAAAAGTGACTCTTTGGTCATTTTTTGGTCGACGGGGCTAGAATCTGGGCCATGCACAACGAAGCCGACAAACCCCCGAAGAAGTCCTTCAAGGTCCAAATGTTGGCGGCCCGCGAGGTGGCCATCATCCAATCGGTGAACCGCTTGTTGGCTGAAAAAGGCTTTGATGCGATGACGGTGGACGAGGTTGCGGCCGAAGTCGGCATTGCCAAAGCCAGCCTGTACAAGCACTTCAACAGCAAAGAAGCGCTGGCCAGCGCCGCCATGGTGGCCACCATGCGCAAAGCCCAGGCCTTTATCCAGGCGCTTCCTGTGGCGCAAACGCCCTTGGACAAAATCAAGGCCGTCACCTTGTGGACCATGGCCTTGAAGCTGCAGGGCCTGATGCCCACCCTGCCCAGCCAAAACTCCAGCCTGCGCGCCAACCTGATGGCCAACCAAGACTACATGGACGGCCTGATGGACGTGAGCGACGCTTTGGGCGGCTGGATTGAAGCGGCGCAAGACCAAGGCCACATCAACCCGGACTTGCCCGCCGTGGCTGTGCTTTACACCCTGTTTGCCAGGGCCTGCGACCCGGTGTTGGAATTCCTCAAAATGGGTGAGCAACACAGCGATGCGCAAATTTTGGACATGGTCATGAGCACCTGCTTCAACGGCCTGAGCGCACGTTGAGCCCGGGCTTTCAGCGCACCAGCAACACCGGCACTTTGCAGTGGCTCAGCACTTGGGTGGCCACCGAGCCCATGACCAAATTGCCAAAAGTGCCGTGACCGTGTGAGCCCATCACCACCAGGTCGAATTTGCCGCTGTCGGCGGTATTCGAGATGAGCTCGCCCGCATGGCCCACTTTGGCCATGGTCTTGGCGTCGATGCCGTGGCGCAGCAAAAACTTGGTGACCGGGCCGAGCACTTTTTCGGCTTCTTCTTGGTGGTAAGCGGCGACCACGTCCTTGCCCACGGCAGAGCGGACGCGGGGGGCCAGCTGGGGGCTCACCGTCAGCAGGGTGTAGCTGTTGTGGGTGCTAAAGAGATCTTCGTGCGTGGCCAGGTAAGCCAGCATTTTCTTGGTGAAGGCACTGCCGTCAACAGCCAATAAGATTTTCATGGGCGATCCTCAAGGGTTTGAACAAGCCCCAATTTAATGGGCATCAAGCCCGCGGGACTTGATGCAGGTCATGGCTTGTCCAAGCAGGCGGCCATCTGGCGACGACCGGTATCAGGATGCGATGCCGATCACGCGCTGCGCCTGAAAAAGCGCTTGTTCGTTTTTGTGGGCATAGCCCAGCGGGTTGGCCACAACCCGGCAGCCCAAGTGGGTGTAGTCGCTTGTGCAATGCAGGTGGCCATGCAGCCAGTACTGCGCTTTTTTCAACAAGGGGTCCAGCGCATTGCAAAATCCGGCCGTGCCTGGGGTTTCGCCATAACGCGGGTCGGCGCTGCGCAAGCTGGGGGCAAAGTGGCTGATGACCACGGTGGTGCCCGCAAAGGGGCTGTTCAGAGTGCCCTGCAACCAGGCTTGGCACTGCAGGGCCTGCTCGCGCATGGCCTCGGCCAACCACGGAGTGCCGTGGCGCAGGGTGCCGGTTTTGCGCAGGTAGTGGTTGGCTGCACGAAAAGCCTTTTCGCGCGCTTTGAGTTGGCGGCTGTAGGGGCTGTTGGGGTGGCCCCAATGCGCGGGCAGCTTGTCGGGCAAGGTTTGGCCGGCCATCGGGCCCAGCGCGTCAAAGTCGGACCACAGCGTGGTGCCCACAAAACGCAGGTCGCCCAGTTGCAAAACCTCGCGCTCTAACCAGTGGATACCCAGCCGTGCGCAGCTGTCTTGCAAGCGGGCATGCGCCGCGTCAAAGTCCAAACCATCGTATTCGTGGTTGCCCGGCACAAACAGCACCGGGGTGGGCCAGCCATGCAGGGGCGAAAACCGGGCCAGGCCAAAGTCTGTGTCGCCCGACGCCGTCAGCGCCGAGCCGGCTTGATAAGACCCAATGTCACCAGCCAGCACCAACACATCGGCACCAGGCGCTGGGCTGGGCATGAAGCCCGGGTTGGTTTCCAGGTGCAGGTCCGAGAGCAATTGAATTTTCATGGCAAAGCCGCATCGAGAAAGGCGCTCTTGGCCACGTGCAAGAGTTGCGCACGCAGCCATTGGTGCGCGCTGTCGTGTTGCATGCGCCTGTGCCACAAGGCCTCGACATGAACGGGCGGCACATCCAGCGGCAAGTCGCGCAGAACCAACGCATCACCCAAGCCGGTGGTGGGCACAAAGTGGCGCGGCAGCACGGTGAGCAAATCGGAGTTGACCACCACCTGCCCGGCGGTGGAAAACTGGTTCACCGTCATCACAATTCGCCTTTGTCGGCCGATGGAGGCCAAGGCCTCATCGACAAAGCCATAGGGCTTGCCGGAAAAGCTCACCAACAGGTGGCGTGCCGCGCAATAAGCCTCCAGCGTCAGGGTCTGTTCGGCCAAGGGGTGGCCTTGCCGCATCACGCCAACATATTCCCCCGCATACAGGCGTTGGTGCGCGAAAGACACGGCCTCACCGGCCTGGGCCCGCCCGGTCAAATCGGCCAACACAGCCGGAAAATAGCCCAAGGCCATGTCGGCCGCGCCCTCGCTGATCAGGTTGCGCGGGTCACGCGTGGTCAAAGGCACGACCCTGAGCGACACGCCGGGCGCTTGGGTTTCCAGCAGCCGGGCCAGGCCCCCCATCAACTCGGCGGCCGTGGCATCGGCCATCGCCAGCACAAAGATGCTGCTGGCCTCGTGCGGCACGAAGGGGCTGGGCACGATCGCCTCTTGCAACTGGCGCAGGGCTTCGCGCACGCTGGGCCACAGGGCCAAGGCGCGGGGTGTGGGCTCAATCCCGTGACCCAGGCGGCGCACCAGTTCATCGTCCAGTGCATCGCGCAGGCGGCGCAAAGCGTTGCTCACCGCAGGCTGCGTCAAGGACAGGTTGCGGGCCGCGCGGGTCAGGCTGCGCTCGGCCATGACCTCGTCAAAAATGCGCAACAAATTCAGGTCGAGGGTGCGAAAAGCGGCAGGAATCGGGGGTTTCATGACTCAACAATAGATATATCACCATTGTGAATGATTAAGATCATCAATATAAAGTTGAATCACATCCGTATTTACCCTAGTATGCATCCATGGTTTGACCGTTTTGATTACCAAAACAAAAAACCAAATGAAGGAACCCCATCATGAACACGCGCGCTGACACCACTTTCCTGGGCCAAATGAGCACCCCCCGTGCAAGCACCCCCGCGCCTACCAAAACCAGCAAAAAACTCGCCAGTGCATTGTTGGCCGCGAGCGTCGCTGCTTTGGTGGTCATCACCAACCAGTTGATCGACAACTGGGCCGAGACCCATGTGTTGGCCTCATGGCTGGCGCTGTGGGCCGTGGTGGTTTTGTCCATTGCCGCCTTGCGCGGCGTGACCCGCTTGTTCGCACAGTACCTGATGAAGAGCCTGGACACCTGGTCGGCCAACCTGGCACACCGCCGCTCAGACCAGCGGTTGTGGGCCATGGCCCAATCCGACCACCGCATGATGAGCGACTTGCAAGTGGCGATGGACCGCAGCGCAGGCAGCCTGGCCCCCGCTGGCCAAGTGGCCGCCTTGCAAAGCCGTCAAATCAGCCGCATGGCGAGCAACCGCTTTTATTACATCTGAGCCCGGGCCCAGCGAAGGGGCCAGCCAGCGCCCCTTCAGACCAAAGCCTCCTTCGGGAGGCTTTTTTGCATGGATTTGCCAAAAAAAGCGGTTTGAACAGCACAAGCACACAAGGAAAACCCTTGGAAGGCTTGACAGCAGTGACGCAAAAAATGAAAAATGAAAGCGCTTTCAAGAAAAGGATTTGCATGATAAAAAGTGGCTTGTTTTTGCTGTTTGCCCTGGCCGTGGGCTCGGTCAGTGCGCAAAAAACCACGATCACGGTGGCCGCTTATCCGGCCGTTGATGAGATTGTCAAAGCCGCCTTGCCGGAGTGGCAAAAGCGGCACCCGAATGTCGAGGTCAAAGTGGTGGGCCGGGAATACGCCGACCACCACACCGCCATGACCACCGCCTTGGCCACCTCCACCGGCTTGCCCGATGTCATGGCCGTTGAATATGGTTACCTGGGGCGATTTTCTCAAAGCGGCGGGCTGGAAGATCTGGACAAAGCCCCGTTCAATGCGAAAGAGCAGGCATCAAAAATCGTGCCTTTTGCCATGGCACAAGGCCGCACGGCTGCCAACGGCCAGACCGCCATGCCCACCGACATTGGCCCGGGTGCCATGTTTTACAGGAACGACCTGTTGCAAAAGGCCAATGTCGGTGAAGCCGATTTGACGCAATCGTGGGAAAGCTTCCTCCAAAGCGGTCAAAAAATCAAAAATACCAGTGGTGCTTATTTGGTGGCCCATGCCCGTGATGTGAAAGACATCGTCATCCGCACTGGCATTCCAGAAGGCCAAGGCGTCTACTTTGATGCGCAGGGCAAATCGGTGATTGCCAGCTCGCCGCGGTTCAAACAAGGCTTTGAAATGGCCCAGAAAATCAGGCAACAAGGCCTGGACGCCAAGCTCAACGCCTGGTCCAACGAATGGGGCGAATCCCTCAAACGCGGCAACGTGGCCACGCAGATGATGGGCGCTTGGCTGGGCGGCCATTTGCAAAATTGGCTGGCACCCAACACGGCAGGTCTGTGGCGCTCCACCGTCTTGCCCGAGCGCATTGCCACCTCATGGGGCGGCACCTTTTATGGCATTCCCAAAAATGCAAAAAACAAAGACCTGGCCTGGGACCTGATCAAGCACTTGACCTTGCACCGTGGCCAGCAGCAAATGGCCTTTGAAAAATTCAATGCCTTTCCCGCTTTGCTGGAGGCGCAAAGCGGTGCATTCTTTGAGCAGCCCGTGGCCTTTTTGGGCGGACAAAAAGCCCGCAGTGAATGGAAGCGCACAGCCGCACAAATCAAACCCACCATGGTGTTCAAAAACGATGCGGTGGCCGAAGAAATCGTCAACGCAGAACTTGACCTGGTGTTGACCAAGGGCAAGTCGGTTGAACAGGCCTTGAAAGACGCCGACAAGTTGGTGCAAAGAAGGGCCAGCCGCGGATGAAGCCCTTGCTCAAGCCAGCAGCAGCACCTTATGTGTTGATCAGCCCGTTCATCTTGTTGTTCCTGGTGTTTGGGCTGTTTCCACTTGTGTTTTCATTTGTGCTGATGTTTCACATGTGGGACCCTGTCAAGGGACTGGCCTCCATGGAATATGTGGGTTTGGAAAATTTGCTTTTTGCCATCGAAGACCCGTTGGTCTGGACATCGCTGGGCAACACCTTGTGGATGGCCTTGGCATCGGGCCTGCCGCAGCACCTGGTGGCCATTCCCTTGGCCTACCTGATCAATGAAAAACTGGGGCGTTGGCGCAACGCCGCCATGGCGGCCTATTTCTTGCCCTACATCACCTCCACGGTGGCCATTGCCATCATGTTCAGCACCCTGTTCTCCACCGACTACGGCATGGTCAACGCGGCCTTGAAGGAAATGGCCAGCTGGCCCTTGTTGCACGCGGTCTTGCCCGGCGAAAACACAGATTGGCTGGGCCAACCGGAGAACATCAAGCCCGTGGTGTCCATGGTGGTGTTTTGGCGGTATCTGGGTTTCAACCTGATTTTGTACGTGGCCGCCATGCAGAGCATTCCGCGCGACCTGTATGAGGCCGCACGCATGGACGGTGCCAGCAGCTGGCAGCAGTTCTTTTTCATCACGCTGCCACAACTCAAGCCCATGATGTTCTTCGGCGTGACTTTGACGGTGATTGGAGGGCTGCAATTGTTTGAAGAGCCCTTCATTCTCACCGGCGGCAAAGGGGGCCCGGAATACGCCGGTATGACCACCGCCATGTACATGTACCGCACCGCATTTGACTTCAATGACTTTGGTTTGGCCAGCGCCATTTCATGGATGCTGTTCGTCATCATTTTGCTCATGACCTGGGTCACCAACCAGGCGTTCAAAGCCAAAGAGGGCCAGTCATGAGCCAGCCGATGGCGCAAAACAAGTCCAGCATGGGCCCTTTGGGCTGGCTGTTCTTGGGTCTGGGCGCGCTCTTGATGTTGGCCCCCTTTTATTTCATGTTTGTGTTTGCCACGCAGCCACGCGCGGAAATATTCAGCGTGCCGCCGCCCTTGTTTTTCGGCGACCACTTCTTTGAAAACATGAAGATCCTGATGGGCAAAATCCCATTTTGGACCAACCTGGGGTGGTCTTTGTATGTGGCATTGATGGGCACGGCACTGACCCTGCTGTTTTGCTCAATGGCTGGTTTTGCTTTTGCCATTTACGAGTTCCGATTTAAAAAACCGCTGTTTGCCCTGGTCATGGGCACCATGCTGGTGCCCTCCTTTTTGGGCATGATCCCGACCTTCCTGATCATGGACGCACTCAACTGGATTGACCAGCCCCGCGCCCTGTACCTGCCAGGCGCTGCACCCGCCATGGGAATTTTCCTGATGCGGCAGTACATCGCATCGGCCATTCCCAAAGAACTGATCGAAGCCGCCCGCATGGACAACTGTGGTGAATTTCGGATTTATTGGCGCGTGGTTGTGCCTTTGCTGGGGCCGGCTTTTGGCACGCTGGGCTTGATCGCTTTCATCGCTTCCTGGAACAACTTCATCGGCCCCTTGGTGGTCATGCGCTCGCCCGAGATGTACACCTTTCCTTTGGCTCTGCGCAGCGTGCAAAGCCCGGTTGACACGCAATGGGGCGCCTTGATGGCGGGCTCGGCCATCGCGGTGATCCCCCTTTTGATCATCTTCATTTTCTCGTCACGCCGCTTGATCGAAGGCCTGACGGCCGGTGCGGTGCGGGGTTAACTTTTCACAAAACAATGGCCAACCAGAACATCACGCGTCAGGCGTTTCCAGAAAACTTCAAATGGGGCGTTGCCACGTCTTCCTTTCAAATAGAAGGCGCACACGACGCCGATGGCAAAGGGCCTTCCATTTGGGACCGATTTTGCGAAGGCCAAGGCCACATTGCCGACGGCAGCAACGGCCATGTGGCCTGCGAACATTACCTGCGCTGGCAAGACGATGTGGCCTTGATTGACAGCTTGGGCGTCAATGCCTACCGCTTTTCTGTCAGCTGGCCACGCGTACAACCGCATGGCGAGGGGGCTTGGAACGAGGCCGGGTTTGCATTTTATGAACGCCTCATCGATGCGCTCAAAGCGCGTGGCATTGAGGTTCACCTGACCTTGAACCATTGGGATTTGCCACAAGCGCTGCAAGACAAAGGCGGCTGGGCCGAGCGCGAGGTGTGTGAACACTTCACCCGTTATGCGCTCGAGGTTGCGCGGCGCTTTGGCAGCCGTGTGGACAGCATCTGCACACACAACGAGCCATGGGTGGTGGCCATCTTGGGTTATGAGCAAGGCATCTTTGCGCCGGGCATTCGCTCGCGTGCGCAGGCCATGGCCGCGGTGCACCACCTGCTGCTGAGCCACGGCATGGCGCTCAAAGCCATGCGCGAAGCGGGCGTCACCGCCCCCATGGGGATCGTGCTCAACCTCTCGCCGATTTATCCGGCCAGTGACGACCCCAAAGACCTGGCCAAGGCCAAGTTGGACGACGGCCTGATCCTGCGCCACTACATGGACGCTTTGTTTTTTGGCGTCTACCCAGAAGATGTGATCGCGCATTTGGGCGCCGATGCGCCACCGGTGCAAGCGGGCGACATGGCCAGCATCGCGCAAAAAATCGACTTCATCGGGGTCAATTACTACACCCGAAATTTCTCCTCCAGCGGCAACCCCTGGGATGTTGCCAGCACCGGCAACCAAGTCACCGACATGGGTTGGGAGGTCTACCCCCAGGGCCTGACCGAGTTGCTGTGCCGCATGCACGCCGACTACCCCTTGCCTCTGGTCATGATCACGGAAAACGGGGCCGCCTTCAAAGACGAGGTGGTCGATGGCGTGGTCAACGACACGCAGCGGCGCGACTACATTCACAACCACATCGCAGCCACATGGGACGCCATGGACAAAGGCGTGCCGGTGGGCGGCTATTTTGCATGGAGCCTGATGGACAATTTTGAATGGGCCAGTGGCTATGCCAAACGCTTTGGCCTGGTTCATGTGGATTTTGCAAGCCAACAACGCACCCTGAAAAACAGCGCCTTGTGGTACCAGCAATTTTTGAGCGAGAAATAAAGTGGCATCGATCGAGCTCAAGCGTGTCACCAAGCATTTTGGTGAAACCGTGGTCATCCCCGGCCTTGACCTGGAAGTCAAGGACGGCGAGTTCATGGTGTTTGTAGGGCCATCGGGCTGCGGCAAATCCACCATGCTGCGCATGATTGCGGGTTTGGAAAACATGACCCAAGGCGAAATCTTGATCGCAGGCGAAAACGTCAGCGCCAAAGGCCCTTCCGAGCGCGGCGCCGCCATGGTGTTTCAAAGCTACGCCCTTTACCCCCACATGACGGTGGAAGACAACATGGGCTTTGGCCTGCGCATGTCGGGCACCTCCAAAAAAGAAACCGCCACGCAGGTGCACGCAACCGCCGAACGTTTGCAACTGACCCCCTTGCTCAAGCGCTACCCCAAACAGCTCTCCGGTGGACAACGCCAGCGCGTGGCCATTGGCCGCGCCATCGTGCGCCGACCCCAAGTGTTTTTGTTTGACGAACCCCTGTCGAACCTGGACGCATCGCTGCGTGTGCAAATGCGCATCGAATTGGCCAAGTTGCATGCCGATCTGAAAACCACCATGGTCTATGTGACCCACGACCAAACCGAGGCCATGACCTTGGGCGACCGGATTGCGGTGTTCAACCAAGGGCGGATTGAACAAGTGGGGACACCCATGGACTTGTACAAATCACCGGCCAACACCTTTGTGGCGCAGTTTTTGGGCTCGCCCAAAATCAACCTTTTGCCCTACCGCGTGGACGCCGTGAACAACCGCCTTCAATTTGACGAGCAAAACGGCATTGACTGCGCCGATTTGGGCATGACCACCACGCAAGCCTTGGCCGGCGTTTTGTTGGGTGTGCGGCCAGAGGCCATTCGCCTGTGCGAAGCCGGTGCGGGGCTGCAAGGGGTGATCGAGTTCACCGAACAATTGGGCGACTCGACCATCGTCTATGTGCGGCTGCCCTGGCACCCAGAGCTGGTCATCGCCAAGCTCAGCCAACAGCAAATCAGCCACCGCATGGGTGACCCCGTGGGCCTGCTCTTGGACCCCACGCAAGTGCATCTGTTTGATGCCCAAAACAAGCGGCTGAACCTGCTGGCTTAGAGCTCCGTCATTGCTGGGCAAAGCGGCCCGGAGGTGGAATTCAAATGCAGCGAGTGGACACATCACACCCGCAGCGCTGTCCACCATGGCCAAGCAAAACACATGGACAAACGCCCAGGCCCCGACAGCGAGTCTGGGCCCGGGCGTTTGCTTCCAAAGAAATGGAAGGCTTGTTTACCCCTCTTTCAAAGAATCAGGTCTTTGTTTACCGTGGCTGTGAGAAAGGTGACATCGTCAATGTAGTAGGTGCGCTCGGCAGAGGGCGGAGTGCCCACCGCAGGTCCGTTTGTTCCATTTGGACCCC
>CAMCNQ010000049.1 GCA_945875955.1 Limnohabitans sp. Rim8
CACTTCTTCCATGAGTTTGTCCAGGGGCACGACGCGGCTGACCAGACCGCCGCGCTCGGCCTCTGCCGCGTCCATCATGCGGCCGGTCAGGACCAAATCCATGGCCTTGGACTTGCCCACGGCCCGCGGCAATCGCTGGGTGCCTCCAGCACCGGGGATGATGCCGATCTTGATCTCGGGTTGGCCAAATTTGGCGTTGTCTGCGGCAATGATGAAGTCGCACATCATGGCCAGCTCGCACCCCCCACCCAAGGCGAAACCACTGACGGCGGCAATCACCGGCTTGCGGATGCCGCGAATGGTTTCCCAGTTGCGGGTGATGAAGTCTTCTTTGTAGACGTTGGTGAAGCTGAATTTGGCCATGGCCGAGATGTCGGCACCGGCGGCAAAGGCTTTTTCACTGCCGGTGATGACCATGCAGCCAATCGCCTCGTCGGCATCAAAGGCTTTGAGGGCCGCACCCAACTCGTCCATCAAAGCCCCGTTCAGTGCGTTCAGCGCTTTGGGGCGGTTCAAGGTGATGATGCCGACGGCCGTGCCTTCGGTGCGGACGGCGATGTTTTCGTAAGCCAAGTGCTGTCTCCTGTGTGAGTGTCAAACCAAACCAATGGGCCCACTATACCAACGGTGCCAAGCCGCTCAAGCGGGTTTTGGCCGCACGGGCCGCCTGGGGTAAACCCGAGGTAATAATTAACCAACCGCTTGGTCGGTTAATGGTACATTTTCGCATCCGGAGATTTACATGAGTGACACATCCACCGTTTTGTACGAAGAGCGCGGCGCCGTCGCGCTGCTCACACTGCATCGGCCCGCAGCGCTGAACAGTTTTGACCGCCAAATGCACCACGATTTGTGGGCCGCGTTTGACCGCGCCGAAGCCCAGCCCCACATCCGCGCCATGGTGCTCACAGGCGCTGGGCGCGGCTTTTGCGCCGGGGCCGACCTGTCGTCGTTTGATTTCACACCAGGCCCTGACATGGTCAAGCGCGCCGACCCGGGCCCCGTCATCGACCAGGCCTTCAACCCCACCACAAGGCGCATCCAAACTTTGCGCATGCCCATCATCGCGGCCGTCAATGGGGTGGCTGCGGGCGCAGGGGCTTCGGTGGCCATGGCCTGTGACATCGTCATCGCCTCGCCGCAAGCCAGTTTCATTCAGGCTTTCAGCAAGATTGGCCTGATCCCCGATGCGGGCAGCAGTTGGTTGCTGGTCGAGCGGCTGGGCTTGCCGCGTGCCTTGGCTCTGGCCATGACGGGCGACAAATTGCCGGCCCAGCAGGCCAAGGACTGGGGCCTGATTTGGGACGTGGCCGACGATGCGCTGGCTGCAGCCATGGCCATGGCCGAGCGTTTGGCCGTCATGCCCACCAAGGCCTTGGTCGCCACCCGGGCCTTGTTGCAAGGGGCCACCACCCGCAGCCTGTCTGAGCAACTTGATTTGGAGCGCGACACCCAGTCGGCCATGGGCCAAACGCATGATTATTTTGAGGGCGTCAAGGCCTTCCTGGAAAAGCGCCCGGCGCAATTCAAAGGCGAATGAACAAAGGCCAATGATGATCACCGATGCGAAAGACCTGGCCCGCCAGGTTGGCCAAACCATGTTTGCGGCAGACACCGCCTCCAAAGACACCATGGGCATGGAGATGCTCATCTGCGAGCCCGGCCGCGCCGTGATGCGCATGACCGTGCAAGCCTTGCACCTGAATGGCCACCAGATTTGCCACGGCGGCTTCATCTTCACGCTGGCCGACTCCACCTTTGCCTTTGCCTGCAACAGCTACAACAAAAACGCGGTGGCGGCGGGCTGCAGCATCGAGTTTTTAAAGCCGGGCCAGTTGGGGGATGTCTTGACTTGCGAAGGGCTGGAGCAGACCCTAAGCGGTCGCCATGGCATTTACGACATGAAAGTCAGCAACCAACGCGGCGAAGTCATCGCGCTGTTTCGCGGCAAAAGCGCGCAAATTCAGGGCACCGTGATCCCTGTTACCGAATAAATGGAGTTGTGGTCATGAGTCAAAAAACCTTCCCCCTGGAGCCGATTGAAAAGGCCAGCACCGACGAGTTGCGCAGCCTGCAGCGCAAGCGCTTGCAGCAAACCCTGCAGCACGCCTATGCCAACTCGCCGGTGTACCGCGCCAAGTTCGATGCCGCAGGCGTGCACCCGGGCGACTGCAAAAACCTCAGTGACCTGGCCAAGTTCCCCTTCACCACCAAGGCGGACCTGCGCGACAGCTACCCCTTTGGCATGTTCGCCGTACCACGCGAACAATGCGCCCGCATCCACGCCTCGAGCGGCACCACGGGCAAACCCACGGTGGTGGGTTACACCCTCAAAGACATAGACACCTGGGCCAGTGTGGTGGCCCGCAGCATCCGTGCCGGGGGGGCTCAACCCGGTGACATGGTGCACATCAGCTACGGTTACGGCCTGTTCACCGGCGGCATGGGCGCGCATTACGGTGCAGAAAAACTGGGCCTGACGGTGGTGCCTTTTGGTGGCGGTCAAACCGAGCGCCAGGTGCAGCTGATTCAAGACTTCAAGTCCAACATCATCATGGTCACGCCCAGCTACATGTTGGCCATTGCCGACGAGTTCGAGCGCCAAGGCATTGACCCGCAAAGCAGCTCGCTGCGCATCGGCATCTTTGGCGCTGAGCCCTGGACCAACGACATGCGCATGGCCATTGAAAAGCGCATGGCCATCGATGCGGTGGACATCTACGGATTGTCCGAAGTGATGGGCCCAGGCGTGGCCAGCGAATGTATAGAAACCAAAGACGGCCCCACCATCTGGGAAGACCATTTCTACCCCGAAATCATCAACCCCGAAACGGGCGAACCGGTGGCCGATGGCGAGATGGGTGAACTGGTGTTCACCAGTCTGACCAAAGAAGCCCTGCCCATCATCCGCTACCGCACACGGGATTTGACGCGCCTGTTGCCCGGCACCGCCCGCAGCATGCGCCGCATGGAAAAAATCACGGGCCGCAGCGACGACATGATGATCATCCGGGGTGTGAATGTGTTCCCCAGCCAGATCGAAGAGTTGATCTTGAAGCGCGCCGAATTGGCCCCGCATTACCAGTGCGTGCTCACCCGCGAAGGCCCGATGGACGACTTGAAAGTCCTGGTCGAGACCAAGCCCGGCGTGTCCCCAGATTGCCAAGAGGCCAAAGCCGCGGCCAAGCAGTTGCAGCACGACATCAAGGTCTACATAGGCTCCAGCGTGGCCATCGAACTGCGAGCCGAAGGCGGCGTTGAACGCAGCCAAGGCAAAGCCAAGCGCGTGGTCGATTTGCGCTTTTCATCGTAAACGCCCGCCAACCAGCGAACGTTCGCACGGCACACAAGGCACACAAGGCACACAAGGCATACAAGGCATACAAGGCATACAAGCCACACAAGGCAGCCATCACCCACAAACGTTTCGCTTGCAGGCAAGCCCCCACAAATTCATGGTGTGCAGCGGCCAGCCTGCTGGCGAATGTTTGCGCGGCGGGGGGCATACGCAATGCCAAGGAGTTCTTCGCTTGCAGGCAAGCCCCTACGGGGTTGATGCCGATGGTGTTGCAGGCGCCAGCCTGCTGGCGATTTAGCTTGAGTGGTTTGGCAAACCGCTCAGCCCATCAGGCCCCGGGCCATTGACCTGTTTTGCGGTCTGCCGTTGCAGCCAGTTGCCAGACCGCTGTGGCGCTTGGCAGGCTCAAGGGCAAGCGCAGGATGCGCTTGTCGCGCGAGACCCAGGCCAACAGCTTGCGCTCGGGCCCCAGCAGGACGGGCAAGTCATCGAGTTTGTGCAAACGCCAGTGACCGCCTTGGCCCTTGGCGCCCACCTCCACGGCCAGCCATTCGTCACCTGCCGCCAGCCCCGCTGTTTGCGCCGCGCTGCCGTTCAGCACAACTTTGATCTGTATGCTCGCCGCTGACTCCACCACCCGCAGGCCCAGCTTTTGGGCCATGCTGGCGCTGTCGGCCTTGGTCTCAATGCCCTGGCTTTGCAGCAAGGCGCGCACTGGCAAGGCCTTGGTGCTGTGCACCCAGGCCTTGATTTCCTTGTGCCAAGTGCGCCCGGTTTGGGCTTGCAACTCGTCCAGCAGGTCTTGCTCGCGCATGGGGCCGGCTTTGCAGCGTTGCCAAAGGCCGCGCATCAGTGCGTCCAAGCTGTGGCCTGCTTGGCGCAGTGTCAAGTCCAGGCACAGCGCCACCAAGGCCCCCTTGGTGTAATAGCTGACGGTGGCGTTGGGGGTGTTTTCGTCTTGGCGGTAGTACTTGACCCAGGCGTCAAAGCTGGATTGCGCCACCGACTGCAGCAATCGGCCTGGGGTTTGCTCGACCTGGTTGATGGTCTTGCTCAGCAGCTTGAGGTAGGTGGCGTCGTCGATCAACCCGGCACGGCGCAGCAGCAAGTCGTCGTAATAGCTGGTGAAGCCTTCGAAGAACCACAGCAAAGTCGTGTAATTTTCCTGGCTGTAGTCGTAGCGCGCAAAGGCGTCGGGGCGCAGGCGTTTGACGTTCCAGGTGTGGAAGTATTCGTGGCTGATCAGCCCCAGCAAGGTGGTGTACGCGTCTTGGTTTTGGGCTTGGCTGCCTTGGCTGCTTTGGCGGGGCAGGTCGGCGCGCTTGCAAATCAGGGCCGTGCTGTTGCAGTGCTCCAGCCCGCCATAGCCGTCATGCACGGCATTGAGCATGAACAGGTAGTTGGTGTGCGGCGCGGCTTTTCCTGCCTGCGCGCCTTGGCCATGCCAAAAGGCGATGGCGGCCTCGCAGATTTTTTGCGTGTCGGCCAGCAAGCGTTTGCCGTCAAAAGAGGGCAGTGCGCCAGCCACCACAAAGCGGTGCGGTATGCCGCCAGCCTGGAAGCTGCCCGACCAAAATTCGCCCAACTCGACCGGGCAGTCCACCAACTCGTCGTAGTTGGCTGCGGCATACAGGCCAAAGCCGCGCTTGTCGGTTTTGCGCGGGGCCAAGCCCGTGGCCACTTGCCATAGGGCGTGGTTTTTGACGGGCAGCATGGCCATGTGGTGCGGGTTTTGTTCTTGCCCATGCACGCGCAAAAACAAGCTGGTGCCGTTGAAAAACCCCCTTTGGCTGTCCAGCCAAGCCGCGCGCACCGAGTTGTCAAAGGCATAGACCTGGTAGATCAATTCCAAGGGCTCGCTGCTTTGGCAGGCCAGGTCCCAGCTGCATTTGTCGCGCTGGGTGATGGCCACCGAACGGCCGCCTTGATGGGCGTTGAGGTTTTGCAGGTGCTTGGAAAATTCGCGCACCATGTAGCTGCCAGGAATCCAAACCGGCAGCGACACGGTTTGCACGGCTTGTGGCTCGGCAATGCACAGCCGCACAACAAAAAGGTGGGCGTGCAGGTCGGCGGCTTCAACGGTGTAGACAACGGGGTTCATGCAAAAGCCCTCATGGACAAACGGTGGGTGGGCAGGGGGTGACGCCGCTTGTGCTGGCGTCAAAGCGCATCAGGTGGCGCCTGCGGCCCAAAAGCAACTCAAGGCGGCCACCACGGTCAGCTGCAAGCGCATGGGCAGCCAAGGCGCCAAGCCCGCAGCAGGCCAGGTGCGGCGGTCCATCACATAGCAGCCGATCAGGACAAAACCCAGCAAGGGCAGCCCGGCAAAGGCTGGCATCATCACCGCCACCCAGGCCATCAGTGAGGGCAACACGCCCCAGATGAAATGGATGCGGGGCGCATGGGGGGTGACCAGGGCGTTGCGAAAACCCACGCCCCAATGGATGCCGCCCAAAAACGAGACAATCATCGCCCCATAACCTTGCATGGACAGGGCCACATAGGGGTGCAAATCAGGCCCGACCAGCCACAGGCTCATGGCCAAAAACACAAAGGGCAGCAGCCCGGCGTAACCCAGGCGGCGTATCAGTTGCCAGGTAGGGTCTTCGGTGGCTTGCGGGTTCATCGAATGGACGCCAGCATTTTTTCAACTTGGGCAACGGGCACCGCGCCCGGCACGCGGCTGCCATCGGCAAAAAACAAGGTGGGCGTGCCGGTGATGCGGTGCATTTGGCCAAACGCGATGTTCGCGGTGATCGCGGCCGTGTCGCATTGGCCTGCGGCTGGGCTGGTGCCATTGACCATCCAGTCGTTCCACACCTTGGCCTTGTCTTTGGCGCACCAGATGTTTTTCGACTTGGTGTGGGAGTCTTCACCCAGCACCGGGTAAAGCAGGTGGTAGATGGTCACGTTGTCCAGCTTTTGCAGGTCTTTTTCAAAGCGTTTGCAATAGCCGCAATTGGGGTCGGCAAACACCACCAATTTGCGTTTGCCATTGCCGCGCACCTGGGTGAAGGCGTTTTTCAAGGGCAACTGCTCAAACGGGATGACCGAGAGTTTTTCCAAGCGCTCTTCGGTCAGGTTGCGTTTTTGTTTGGCATCGATCAGCGCACCTTGAATCAAGAAATTGCCTTCGGCATCGCTGTACATCACATCACTGCCCATGCGCACTTCGTACAGGCCATTCATGGGGGTTTTGCTGATCTCGTCGATCTTGGGCAAATTGGGCAGGCGTTCGCTGAGGTTCTTGCGGATGGTGGCTTCCTGTGCAAAAGCGATGCTGCTGGACAGGCATGCCAGCGACAGCACTGCAGTGCGCATCAATTGGGCAAAAGGCATGGGTGTTCTTTCTGAATAAAAAGCAGTGTGGTCTGGGGCCATGCGCACAGGGCCTTCATTGGCCCATGGCTTGCTGGGTCATCCAGTGTTTGAGCGGGCCGCTGCGGTCAAAACCCTGCATGCCCCAGTTGCGCAAGCTTTGCCAGCCCGTGCCGGGCTGGGCAAACAGGCGCTGCAAACCATCGGTCACCCAGGCCATGGCCTGCACATCGGCCTGGCGCGCCCGTTCGTACCGGCGCAGCAACTTCAGGTCGTGCAGCGGACGCCAAAATTCCTTGGCCTGAATCACGCGCACCAGTTCGGCCACATCGGCCAAACCCACATTCAGGCCCTGACCGGCCAAGGGGTGGATGGTGTGGGCCGCATCGCCGGCCAAGGCAAAAGCCTGCTTGCTGTTGCCCGGCATGGGGCCAATCCAGCGCTGGGCGCGCGCCAACTGCAAGGGCCACAAGGCCCGCTCGGCCGACAAGCGCATTTGCCCCAAAGCCCCACCACAGGCCAGGCCCAATTCAGCCGCAAAATCTTCGGCACCCAGGGCCATCAAGGCCTTGGCCTGCAAGGGGTGTACCGACCACACCAGGGCCACTTCATGACCGCCCTCTCCACCCAAGGGCAGCAGGGCCAGCACATGGGCTTGGGGCTCTGACAAGCCCGCCACCGTGCTCCAGCCAAACCACTGGCGGGCCATGCCCGCGTGCGGCTGCGCGCACAGCAAGCGGGTGGCCACGGCATGTTGGCTGTAGGCGCTGATGTCAAAGTCCACCCTCAATTCGGTGCGGGTTTGGCTGGCGCGGCCTTCGCAGACCACGCTCAGTGGGGCCTGCACGGGCTCGTGCACCACGCGGATCAGGGGTTGAAACGAGACGGCTGCCGCCAGGCGTTCTTGCAAGACCGGCACATCGACGATCCAATTGAGCTCGCCCACCCCTTGCGCTTGGGCACCAAAGTTCAGCTGCCCCCCTTTGTCGCCCCAAACCTGCATCTGGTGCACCGGGGTGACGGCGGGGCTGTCTGGCCAGCAGCGCAGCTCTTGCAGCAAACGCATGGCTGCGCCATTGAGAGAATAGGCGCGCACATCGGGCGTTGCCGATGCCAAGGGCGAGTCCACCAAGGCCACGCTCAGCCGCTCGCGGGCCAAAAGCAGGGCCAGGGCGCGGCCCACAATGCCAGCGCCACGAATGCAAATGTCAGGGGTAAAAGCCATGGCCGCATTGTAGGTGGCGGCGGATTTCGCCCCGGGCAGCAGGCCTTTGTGCAGACGCTGGCCTGGTGTGGGTTCAGCCGCTGGCCAGGCGGCTGCGGCTTTGCCAGCTTGACCCGTTAAAATTGACAGCTGTTTCTTCGAATCACCGAAAGCCCTCCATGAGCCTCAAATGCGGCATTGTGGGTTTGCCCAACGTTGGCAAATCCACCCTTTTCAACGCCCTGACCAAAGCCGGCATTGCCGCAGAAAACTACCCCTTTTGCACCATAGAGCCCAATGTGGGCGTGGTCGAAGTGCCCGATGCGCGCTTGCAACAATTGGCCGACATCATCACGCCCGAGCGTGTGGTGCCCGCCATTGTGGAGTTTGTCGACATCGCGGGCTTGGTGGCCGGTGCCAGCACCGGTGAAGGCCTGGGCAACAAATTTTTGGCCCACATCCGCGAAACCGATGCCACCGTCAATGTGGTGCGGTGCTTTGAAGACGACAACGTGATCCACGTGTCTGGCAAGGTCGACCCGATCTCGGACATCGAAGTTATTCAAACCGAGTTGTGCCTGGCCGATTTGGCCGCTGTGGAAAAAGCCCTGCACCGCGTCACCAAAACCGCCCGCTCGGGCGACAAAGAGTCGATCAAGCTGGTGGCCATTTTGGAGAAATGCCAGACCGCCCTGAACAACACCGAGCCGGTACGCACCATCGATTTCAGCAAAGAGGAGCTGCCGCTGCTCAAGCAGTTCTTCCTCATCACCGCCAAACCGGCCATGTTTGTGGCCAACGTGGCCGAAGACGGTTTTGAAAACAACCCCTTGCTCGACCGTTTGAAGGCCTATGCCGACGCCCAAAAAGCCCCGGTGGTGGCCATTTGCGCCAAGCTTGAGGCCGAAATGAGCGAGATGAGCGACGAAGACCGCCAGATGTTCCTCGAAGAGCTGGGCCAAGCCGAGCCGGGCCTGAACCGCCTGATCCGCTCGGCCTACGCCTTGCTGGGCCTGCAGACCTATTTCACCGCCGGCGTCAAGGAAGTGCGCGCCTGGACCATCCATGTGGGCGATACCGGACCGCAAGCGGCCGGGGTGATCCACACCGACTTTGAAAAAGGCTACATCCGCGCCCAAACCATCGCCTATGACGACTTCATAGTCTTCAAAGGCGAGCAGGGTGCCAAAGACGCCGGCAAGATGCGCGCCGAAGGCAAGGACTATGTGGTCAAAGACGGCGACGTGATGAACTTTTTGTTCAGTTCTTGATGGCCAGCGGCCACCTCGCCACCTCGCCGCCTCACTTGCCCCCCCCGGCGACCCAAGCCCGATTTGGGGTTCGCCATTGCTTGGGTGCGCTGTCACCAATCAACAGATTTTCCTTAGCCAGCAATGCCTTAATGTGAGTTAGCAACTTGGGAGGCGGTTAAAAAATGGCATCGGTGATTTTGTTGGACGACGAGGAAGACATCCGCGAAGAATTTTCGGCATTCTTGCAAAGCCTGGGCCATGTGGTGCAAACCGCCAGTTCCATCAAGCAATTTTCGGCGGTGTTTGCGGCCAACAAACCCGATCTGGCGCTGATCGACCGCAGCTTGCCCGATGGCGATGGCCTTGACCTGGTGAAAGCCCTGCGCGAACAAGGCGTGCGCTGCGGCGTGATCATGTTCACCGCCAAGGACGCCACACAAGACCGCATCGATGGTTTTCGATCAGGGGTGGACCACTACCTGACCAAGCCGGTGCGCCTGCAAGAGTTGGCCGCCGTGGTGGAGTCATTGACATGGCGTTTGCAAGCCAACGCCACTTGGCGCTTGGTGTTGGCCACATGGGAGTTGAAGGCACCGGGCAATGTGGTGATCCGCTTGACCGCGCAAGAAAGCGCTTTTTTGCAGGTGCTGGTGCAGCAGGCCGGGCAAACCGTCAACCGCAAAAAAGTGGTGCAGTCATTGGGTAAAAATTTCGCCGATTACGACCCGCGAAATCTGGACGTCTTGGTGCTGCGTTTGCGCAAAAAAGTGGCCAGCCACACCACCGCCGTGTTCCCGGTTAAAACCGTGCATGGCGCTGGCTATGTGATTGAAAAAGACTGCGTGATTTCAGACGCCTGAGCGGGCTTGCCCCACCGGGATGGTGATCACAAACCGCATGCCCTGGGGCTGCAATTTTTGGGCTGTCACTTGGCCTTGGTGTTGCTGGGCGATGAAGCGCACCAAGTGCAAACCCAAACCTGCGCCCACCGATTTGTAAGCGCCTTGGCCCCGGTAATACGCGTCAAAGATGAAGGGCAAATCCAGGTCATCAACGCCTGGCCCTTGGTCACTCACCGCAATGCGCACCTGCCCATCAGACAGGTTCAATTCCAGCGCAATGCCGGACTTGGACTGGGCGTGCTTTCGCGCATTTTCAAGCAGGTTGGAGACGGCCACGCGCAGCAAATCGGCGTCGCAAAATGCGATCAGCTGGTGCGGTCTTTCCAGTGCGATGCGCACGCCATGGGCGTCTTCAAAATCTTGCGTCAACAACTCGCACAGCTGGCACAAATCGACTCTGGAATTTTTCAAGGGGTTGTCCCCGTTGAGCAGGCGCTCGTTGTCCAGGTAGGTGTCAAAAAGGTTTTGCAACTTTTCACCATGGCGGATGATTTTTTCAACCCTGTTTTTGGCTTCGCCACTCAGGCTTGCATCCATCAGCAAATTGTCAGCACTGGCTGAAATCACGGTCAAGGGGGTGCGCACCTCGTGCGAGACCATGCCCAAAAACTCGTATTGGCGTTCACGCTGCCTTTCTTGGGCCAAGGCCCGTGCCTGTTCTTTTTCTCCGCTGGTGCGCAGCGCGTTGTAGCTTGAAAAAATGCCGGTGCTCATCACCATCATGTGGACAAAAGCACCGACCTGGTAAACGCTTTCATTCCACGCCGTGGGCTCGATCAGGCCAATGTTGCGCAGGTAACGCCAGATCACGCCGATGTAAAAAAGGCTGAAAGCCAAGAGCAACAGTTGCGCTTTTTTATCGCCTTTGTAAGACAGGTAGCCCGAGACACTGGTGTTGAACACGATCACAAACATGCTGGCAATCTGGACCGCCATGACCCCTTGGCCATAAAAACCCATCACAACCAATGCGATGCACAACACCGAAACACTGGTGCAAGTCTGCAAAAAAAACCGGGTCGATTTGGGCCAAATCCTTTCCACACCCAAAAAAGAAACGCTGAAAACAGGGCCCACCCACAGGGACAGGCATATGAAGACCCCCAAGACCATGGAGTGGGTATAGGCGCTGAAGTTGATGCCCAGCATGTCGCCAAAGTGGCCCGTGAAAAACGCCGCACCCAGATTCACACCCACATACAAGACGTAATACAAATGGACCTTTTCACGGGTCCAAAGCCAAAAGGCGCTGTAGAAAAACAAGACCAACAGGTAAGAGCCAAAAACCAAGCCCCAGGCGAAAGTCTCTTGGTTGCTGTGCTCAAACAGGGCCATGGGCGACCACAGTTTGAGGTTGGTGGTGAGCGAGGTTCGTGTGGCCAAGCGCAAGTACACGGCCACAGGCTCATTGGCCGTCAGGTCGACATTGAACACAGGCCGCCGGTAATTCACTTCTCTTTGGTCTTGCGCTTGGCTGTGCGTGCCAAAGCGCTCCAACAGCTCGCCCGAGGGCAAGCGCTCATAAAGGCGCACATCTTCCAAAATGGGTTGCCCCACTTCGAGCAGCCATTTCGACGACTCGGCGCTGACCAGATCGATCTTGACCCAAGCCACAGACCGGGTAAAGCCCAGGCCCAGCGGCTTGACCAATGGGCTGAAAAGCCCCGCGTTTTTGGGCGAGGCAACCTCGTCAGCCGTCATCAGGCCGGAGGGGTCGATCAACAAGGCGGCATAGGGTTCTAAATTGATGCTCGAGGCTTGATTTTGCGCGGGCAAGGGCTTGGCATGGGCCGTGCTGTGCAGCATGGCAAAAAGCCCCATCCAGAGGCCGAACAGCAAATACACACAAGAACCGACACGACGCCAGCAGGCAAACAGGCTTGGCGATCTGCGAAAACCACCGACGTTTAAATTGTCATAAATTGTCATATTTAATGTTTTTACCAACCATACATTAATATCAATTAAATTTGACTTTAAATTCGTGAAATATAGAAATATAACGAAGAGTTTTAATTTCAGTGCCCCAAAGTGTTTGTGTGCACTGGGCTTCACGCTGTTTCTTGCTTTATCGGGCCCCTTAAGCGCCCAGCAAATGCCATTGGAGGGCGCGGCTTCTGCACCGGCACCCGCCCAAGCCGCAGCCCCTGCCGAGAATGCCCCCAACGCCTTGACTCGGGCCGTGGTTCAACGCGGCGTGCTCAGCTGTGCTGCACGGGTAGAGCAAGTGAGCCGGTTTTTGGGTTTTGGCCCTCAGGCGGGCGCTTATTTGATGCCCCCGGCTGCGCCTGCGGACCAACGCCTGTTTGCCATGCAGATGGAAGTACCTGCGGGTGCTGCGGGCAACAGCTTTGTGGACATGAGTTTTGCGCCGCAGCAGGCCAATGGGTGCGGCGCGACTTACCAAACGGTGACGTTTTGGCCGCAAAGCTGCGAAGCGGTGGGCAGCCAGCAGTTTGCCAACTTCAAAGCCAGCCCGGCGCTGGTGCGCGATGTGACGGTTTTGGACCTTGCGCCACTGACCAAAGTGTTTCTGATGAAAGCCGGCGCAAGCGGCTGCATCTCGATCAAAAAAGAAATTGTTTCTTAAATCCTGTTTATTCGGCCATCACGGCTTTTTATTTGAAAGTGAACTGAAATGAAAAAAAATCTCAAATTGAACATGGTCTTGATCGCTTTGATGGCGACGTCTGCTAGCAGTTATGGACAGGTACAAGTCATGGATTCGCGACAAACTGGGTTCGGTTTTCACGCGAATAATGACGGTACCAACTCAAATGAATCGTTGTTGCTCAGGTCAGGGAATGGTGGAGTTATCGGTGGCTCTTCTGCCTACATAGACCTTTATTCAAATGGCCAACTTAACGTTGTGTCAAACATCGAAAACGTCAACGTTACATCGTTGACAAACGACGTCAATGTTAATGCCAACAACTCCATCAACATCACAGCGAACACAGACAATAGCGTCGGCACTCAAGGTGTTTTTCTGAGATCCAATGCTGCAGCGACTTCCCATCTCTATGTTGGAACAGACGGTAAAGCCACTCTGGGTGGTTCCACTGAAGTCAACATCAACTCTGGCGGAACAACCAATGTGACCGGTGTGACTTCCATCAACACCTCAAGCGGTTTGAACACCACCATTGGTACCCTCAATGGTCCGTCTATCAACGTGTTAAGAGGTGCTTCCAACACCCTGACGGCCACTGCTGCGAACAGCATTTCGGGCGCAACCAACAGCCTGACGGCTACTTCGGGTGCCAACACCATCAGCGCCCAAACCAGCAACACCATCAGCGCCCAAACCGGCAACAGCATCACCACGGCAACAGGCAACAACGCCATGACCGCTACTGCGGGTTCCAACAACCTGACGGCTTTCACGGCCAACAACATCCAGGCCCGAACGAACAACATCGGCACCGACCGCGATTCGTTCAACAACATGGGCACAGGCTCCTTCCAGTCGACCAACCGGATTGGTAACACGGTTGCAACCACCACCGTCACTGCGACTGCCGGCAATGCCAGCCAGGCCTTGGAAAACGGCATGGCCAACACCACGGTCAGCTCAGGCACTTCTGGTTTAACGGCCCGCGTGGGCACGGCCAACTCACCCACCACTGGCCAAGTGTTGTTGAGAAACAGTGCAGGGACCGCAGTGGACGCGAACGGCAAAATTCTGACTTATGAGGCAACCGCCTACGTCAGCCCCGCAACACCCACTGTCGCTGTGACCTTGACCAACGGCTACGGCAACACCCACGGTTTGGTGGTGACCGAATCGCAGACCACCTTGTCGGGTGGCACGCAGTCTTCGAGCATGACCTTGACCGACCGCGCAGCGACCTTCAGCAATGCCCAAACCGGCGCACCCATCACCGTGACCGGTGTGGCCAATGGCAGTGCCGACTTTGACGCGGTCAACGTGCGCCAATTCGCCGGTGCGATTGCGGCTGTGGCGGCTCAGGCCAATATTCCTGCCTTGTCCGCAGGCCAAGACCGCACCTTTGGCATGGGTGTGGGCAACTTCATGGGCAAGTCG
>CAMCNQ010000050.1 GCA_945875955.1 Limnohabitans sp. Rim8
TCCGGCTATTCCCAAGTCCATGTGTCAATTCCTCATTCGGCCACGATGCCTCTGGCCTTGATGATGCCCGCCCAGGTTTGGGTTTCTGCCTTGATGTGGGCTGCAAATTCAGACGGTTTTTGCGTGGCGTCGCTCAGACCCAGTGCACGCAATTGTTCGCGCACCGCCGGCTGGGCCAAAATGTCGGCCAGGTTTTTGGCCAATTCCTCGACCACAGCGGTTGGGGTGCCAGCAGGCGCCAAAACGCCATACCAGGAAGTCACCACCACCCCGCTCACCCCTTGCTCGGCGAGGGTCGGAATGTCTGGCGCGACAAGACTGCGGACGTTGTCGGTCAAGCCCAATGCCAGCAACTTGCCGCTTTTGATGTGCCCAAGGGTTGCCGGCAGGTTGCTGAACATCAAGGGCACTGTGCCTCCCAGCACATCGTTCAGCGCAGGCCCAGTGCCCTTGTAGGGCACATGCAGCAAATCGGTGTCGGTTTGCAATTTGAACAACTCACCGGCCAGATGCAAGCCGCTTCCTATGCCCGGTGAGGCATAGGACAAGGTACCGGGTCGCGCCTTGGCTTGGGCCACCAGCTCGCGCAGATTGCCCAGTTTGGACGAAGCCGAAGACACCAAGACATTCGGGGCCTTGGCCAACATGGTCACTGGAACAAAGTCACGCTCAATGTTGAAAGGAAAATTGGGCATCAAGGTCGGGTTGATGGTCAAGTTGCCGGCAGGCACCACCAACCATGTTTTGCCATCCGGTTTGGCGCGTTTGACTTTGTCTATACCCAAATTGCCCGCTGCACCGGGCAAGTTTTCGACCACCACCGTGTGGCCTGTTTTCTTTTGCAAGCCATCGGCCAGGATGCGCGACAACAGATCAACCGGCCCGCCCGGCGGAAACGGCGCAACGATGGTGATGCGCTCTTGCGCACCCGCGGCGAATGAAGCGGCCAACAACAGCGCGGCCCCCATTTGGAGAAACTGTTTTTTCATGAGGTCGCCCAAGGCATGGGGGCGTCGTTCATGCCCCAGTAAAAACTTTTTTGTGTGGTGTATTCGAGCAGGCCTTGGCGGCCTTTTTCTCGTCCAGTGCCGCTGAGCTTGACACCGCCAAAGGGCGTGCTGACCGAGAACACTTTGTAGGTATTGACCCAGACCGTGCCGGTTTGCAGTGCCCGGCCGATGCGCCAGGCGGCTTTGTAGTCGCGTGTCCAGATGCCCGAGGCCAGGCCGTAATCGTTGTCGTTGCATTGCGCGATCAGATCGGCCTCATCCGACCAAGGCAACAGCGCCAGGACAGGGCCAAAAATCTCCTCACGGCACATGCGGGCGGTGTTGGGCAAGCCCTCCATCACCGTCGGCAGGTAATAACTGCCATGGTCGTAATAGCTGCCTTGCGGGCGCGCACCCCCGCACAGCAAGCGACCCCCTTCGTCGAGACCGATTTGCACATAACGCTCCACAGCGTCACGGTGCCCGCGGTTGACCAGTGGGCCCATGTGGGTGGTCTCCAGCGCCGGATCGGCCACGCGCAGGTGCTTGACCGCCTCCAGCAAACGCGATTTGAATTCGGCATACACCGAGGCATGCACAAAGGCACGCGAACCGGCGATGCAGGACTCGCCAGACGAGCTGAAGATGCCGTAGATCACCCCGGCAACTGCATGCTCCAGGTCGGCATCGGCGCACACAATGGTGGGGGATTTGCCACCCAATTCCAGCGAGGTGGGCATCAGCTTTTCAGCCGCCAGGCGCTGAATGCCCATGCCCACGCTGGTGCCCCCAGTGAAGGCGATGCGCTTGACCAAGGGATGCCGCACAAGGGCATCGCCCACCACCGAACCTTTGCCGGGCAATACGCTCACGATGCCGTTGGGCACGCCCGCTTGTTGCGCGATGCGGGCCAATTCGATGGCCATGCGGGGCGTGATCTCGGCGGGTTTGATGACGATGGCGCAACCCGCTGCCAAAGCAGGGGCCATTTTTTGGGCCTCACTGGCAATGGGGGAATTCCACGGCGTGATGGCCCCCACCACACCCAAGGGCTGGTGCACGCTCATGGTCAAAAAGTCACCCCGCGCAGGCGTGACGGCATCTTCCCAAGTTTCGGCAACGGCTGCAAAGTACTGAAAGGTGCCCGCCGCACTGGCCACCAAGGCGCGGCACTCTTTGATGGGTTTGCCGTTGTCCAGTCGCTGCAAATGGGCCAAGGCCTCGGCTTGTTCACGGATACCTTGGGCCATGCGCTGGAGCATGACCGCCCTTTCGTGCGGCAGCAGGCGTGCCCAAGTGGGCTGCAAGCGCGCTTGTTCGGCGCTTTGAACGGCTTCGTCCACATCTTCTGCGGTGGCGGCATGCAGTTGGGCCACGGCAGAGCCGTCGTGCGGGTATTCGGTCACATAGGCGGGCCCGGAGGCATCGCGCCAGCGGCCAGCGAGCAGGGTCTGGGTTTTTTCAGTCATCTGGAAGTTTTCAGTTCAGAGGGTCAGGCTGGCCGTGCGGTTGTGCAGAAAGCGCAAGGCCGACAACACGGTGAGCGCCGAAGTCTTGGGGTTCTCGGCCAGGGGCTTGCCGCGCATGCGCACATGCATTTCGCCAAAAGCCCCCTTGGCCTCGATTTCATGGATGTTGTCCGTCACCGTGGGGTCGGCGATCAGCCGCACAAGGGTGAGGTCCAGCCCCAAGCCAGCCAGCGACAGCGTGGCGGCCACATTGGCATTCTTGGGGTAAAGCCGGGCCGCTTCGCGGGCGGTGGCTTCCAAAATGACGGTGGGCTCTGTCAGTGCATCCAGGTTCACCCGTTGCTCGGCCACAGAACCGCGCCAGCCCGATGGGGGCTTGCGGCCAATGTAGGTCACGCTGTCCAGCCCGGCCAGGCGAGCCGCCGACAGCGCATCGATGCCGCCCATGGCACCGGCCAATAAGTGCAGCTGGGTGCCCCCTTGCACGGCCGCCTCTTGCAATTGCTCGGGCAAGCCAGGATCAGACAGTGCGCCAATCGACAACACCGCGCATTCAATCCCACGCCGCAAGGCGGGCAAGACATGGCCCGTCAAGGCCGAGTGGCCCGCACATTCGAGCACCAGGGGGGTGTCTGTCGGCACCTGGTGCGTCACCGTCACGCCCACACCCAGTTCGGATTGCAAGGCTGCGACCTTGGCCTGTGACACCACAATGTGGGTGATGCGCACGCCCGCATGGCCTTGCATGCGCTGGTAAACCGAGCGGCCAATGGCGCCAAATCCGATCAAGCTGAGTTCTTGCGTGCGCATGGCTCAGTCGGTCTTTTGAGGGGGGCCAGCAAACTTGACCGGGAAAGCGCCCCAAGCGGCCATGTCTACCTCGACCACCACCGGGCCCTGGGTTTGCAAAGCCTGGCGCAAGACCGCCTCGGTTTGGGCCGGATCGCTCAGTTTGTGGTGTGCCACCTGCAAACTCGCACAAAACTGCGCAAAGTCGGGGTTGTGCAACTCCACATAACAGTGGCGACTGCCGTAGACCGCATCTTGGATGTTTTTGATCACGCCATAACGGCTGTCGTTCATCAGCAGGACCAGCATGTCGGCTTGCTCTTGCGCCGCACAGGCGAGTTCACCGACGTTGAGCATGAAGCCGCCGTCGCCGGCCATCACCACCGTCTTGCGGCCCAAGGCGTGCGCCTGATTGGCCAGGGCCACGCCAATGCCCATGGCCAGACCTTGTCCAATGCCGCCGCCCAAGGCGTGCACGCCCGCACGCGGGTGGTCGAGCACCGGCGCCCGGTTGCCCCACATGGTGTTGGACAGGGTGATGTCACGCACCCACCACAGGGCTTTGCCCGCAGTGGCTTGCAAAGCGGTTTTGAGCTGAAGGTAAGGCCCCAAAGTGCTGTCCACCAGGGCTTGGGATTCGCGCCGTGTTTTTTGCAGGTCGCTCAAGAAGCTGGGATCGGTCTGCATCCTGCCTTGCAGCGCATCTGCCAGGGCGTTCAAGCTCAAAGCGGCATCGCCTTGCACAAAGTATTCGCTGTCGTAGGCGCGGTTTTGGCTGAGCGCATGGGCATCGATGCGAAAGCGGTTTTTGGGCAATTGCAACTTGTAAGTCAGTGTCTCGTTGCTGCGCAAGCGTGAGCCCACGACCAACAAAGCATCCACCGTTTGGTAGAAAGTTTCGCTGGGTTTTTGCAGGTTGTAAGACCCCAGGCTGGCCGGGTGGTCTTCGGCCAGCACGCCACGGCCTTGCACCGATGTGACCACCCCCCAACCCATGGCCACCAGGCGCTGCACGGCGGCGCCCGCCCCCCGGGCACCACCACCGAGCCAAAGCAAGGGGCGTTTTTTTGAGGCCAGCCGGTCAGCCAGCGCCTGCACCGCCTCTTCAGAGGGTGCCAAAGGGGCCACTGACAAAGGCAGCCAATCAGGGGGCATTGGCAAGCGCATGGCCTGCACATCAATCGGGATTTCGATGCTGACCGGACCGCAAGGCGGGGTGAAGGCGAGTCGCACCGCTTCCCGCAATGTGGCCAAGGCGGTCTCGGGATTGCGAATTCGAAACGCTTCTTTGCCAACCGACTTGAGCATGGCCAATTGCGCCGGATGCTCGTGGATAAAGCCCAGATCCCGGTCCAGAAATTCCGACTCGATCTGTCCTGTCAAGTGCAACAGCGGTGTCCCAGCGGTCATGGCTTCAACCATGGCGCCTGCGGCATTGCCGCAACCTGTGCCGGTGCTGGTCACGCACACGCCCAACACGCCGCTGACACGAGCGGCCGCATCGGCCATGTTGCAGGCACCGGCCTCACCGCGTGCGGATACAAAGCGGATCTGCCCTCGGGTATGAAAGGCATCCAGGATCGGCATGTTGTGAATGGAGATCACCCCATAGGCGGTTTTGACACCACAGGCTTCTAAGAAACGGGCAACCAGCTCGCCCACGGTGATGCTGTCGACAGACGTGTTCATGCGATTTTCTTTTCCTTGGATTTGGTCGGCCATGCACCGCTTTGCGGCAAGTGGCTCAGGCGTTCTGTCAAATGGGCGGCTGCGGCCTTGACCAACTCGACCAGCGGCATCAGCGCCTCGTCTTCAATGCGCTGCGAAGGCACAGAAATGCTGATGGCGGCCGTGACCCGGGACTGTTCGTTGAATACAGGCGCGGCAATGGTGGAGATGCCTGTTTCGTACCCCCCCATGCTGACGCCGTAGCCTTTGTCGCGGTCTTGATCAATCAAGGCCTTCAATTCCTGCAAATTGGTGGGTGTCTTGGGGGTGTAGGCAGGCAAGACTTTTTCCGGAAAAAGTGCCGCCAACCCTTTCATGTCGGTGTCCGACAGCAAGATTCGCCCCAACACGGTGGCATGTGCGGGCAAGCGTGCGCCCACCTGAATCGAGTGGAACATGGCGTTGCCACCAGCGGCCTTGGCGATGAAGACCACATCCCGGGCATCGCGTACCACCAAATGGGCCGAAAAACCGCTGCGGTCACGCAAGGCTTCGATCAGAGGACGCCCCACTTCGGTCAGCTCCATGGAGGCAAGCAATTCAAAGCCCAGGCGCAAAACCCCCAGGCCCAGCTTGTAGCTCACGCCATCGGGGCAGCGCTCCAAAAATCCACTTTGCTCCAGCGTGAACAGCATGCGAAACACCGAGGCCCTTGGCAACGCCATGCGGCGCGACAGTTCGGCGCCGCTGAGTTCGCGTTCATCGCGGTTGAATTGCATCAGCAATTGCAGGCCGCGCGCCAGTCCAGGCACGGTGTAGCGGTCTTCGTTTTGCAGCTTGTCGGTCATGGCAAATTCATTTCATTCGGCCAAGGGCGGACAAGCCCAACAAGCCGTTCACGGCGTCGGCCGCCTCCAAAGCGCAAGCATGGCCCACAGGGCCCAAACTGATGCGGGTTTGTTTTGCAGCGTGCGCCACCGCGTCGCAGCTTTGTGGCGGGGTCACGGTATCGGCTTCGCCACTGGCCACCCACACGGGGCAAGAGATCGCATTCAAGTCTTGGGCTAAGCTGGCTTGCCCCAGCATGTGCACGGCTTGGGTGTAGCCCGCCGGTTCGATTTGGGCCATGGTCTGGCGCACCGCCTCTTGCAAAACAGGCGATGCGTCGGGCGACAGCATGGCTGCCCCACGCGCCAGGGCCATGCCCTCGGGGCCCAATTGACGCAAGGTGGCCAGACGGCCTTGCACCACAGCTTCGCGCACGGGAGCTTCAGCATCGCCGTAACCTCTGGCCGGTGCCAGCAGCACCAAATGCTTGACCCGGTTCGGCTGCAAGCGGCTTGCGCTGGCCGCCATCAAGGCCCCCAAAGAATGCCCCGCCAGAACAACGGGCTGCCAGACGCTCAAAGCGTCCAACCAAGACCACAACCGCTCGGCATAGTCTTGTGCACAGGGCAAGCCCATGGGCAAATGCGCACTGCGGCCATAGCCTGGCGCATCCCAGGCCAACACCCGCACATCGCTGCGCCCCACGGCCGCGCCCAACTGAAAAGCCCAACTGGCCGATGCCGAGCCTATGCCGTGCAGCAGCACGTGCGTGACCTCAGCGGCCATGCCTGCACTGCGGAATTGAACCGCGCCATGCGGGGTTTCCACCGTGGATTGCATGGCCCCAGACAAGGCCTGCTCGGGGGTGATGTCCATGTCAACGTTTGATTTTGGCCAACGGCGAGTCGGGCGGATAGACCGGCGTGATGGGCTTGGGCGTGCCCAACATCACGCACATCAAGGCGTCTTCGTCGCCGATGTTCTGTTCCTCACGGTAAACCCCGGGCGGAACCGAAATCAGATCGCGTTCACCCAAGGTGGCCTCCCAGCGCTGGCCGTCTTTTTCGCAGATGACCTTCATCACACCGCGCAGCACGAAGAAGATCTCCTCCACGTCGTAATGGATGTGTGAAGGCCCAATTCCGCCCGCAGGAATCAACATGGTTGAAAAGGTGAAATGGGCCGAGGGCACGGTGTTGCCATCGGCAGCCACACCGGTTGCGCCTGTGCCCACATAGCGCATTTGGGCACGTCGGTATTGGGGGTCGAAGTCGGCCTGAAATTTCAGGGCGTCCCAGTCGTAGCGCCTTGTGGACTTGAGGGCGACCCGACTTTGCATCCAGTCGGCAAACGACTGACCACTTTTTTGCAGCATGCTGGCCTGGATTTGCAATTCGGGTGGGATCTGCGGGTTGAGCAAACCGTTCTCGTTGAAATGCGGCTGGTTGGCCGCTTGCAGACCTTTTTGGGTGTGTGTGTCCATTTTTTTCCTTGGTTCAGTGCATGACAAAGCCGCCATTGACCGGCAGCAATTGACCCGTGATGAAACCACTGCCCTGCGTCAGCAAAAACAAGGCAGCAGCATTCACGTCTTCGGGAATTTGCGGGCGTTGAATGGCGCGCCCGTTCAGATAATGGGCATGCCTGTCAGCAGGCACGTATTCGGTGGCCTCCACCAAAGTCAGTCCAGGGGCAATGGCATTGACGGTGATCCCGTCGCCCCCCATTTCACGGGCCAAAGACCGGGTCATGGCGATCACGGCGCCTTTGCTGGCGGCATAGGCCAGCAAACGTGGGGCCCCCCATAAAGCCGTGTCGGAAGCGAGGTTGACCACCCGCCCGCGCCCACTGGCTGCCAAATGGGGCCTGGCCGCTTGGGTCACCAGCCAGGTGCCGCGCACGTTCACATCCATGACGCGGTCCCACAGATCGGGTGTCAATTCGTCCATGGTCCTGCCGCCTGAGTTGGTGATGGCGGCGTTGTTGATCAGTCCTGTCAGGCCCCCCATGGCGGCCGCTGCGGCATCGACACCGCTGCGTATGCTGGCCGGGTCAAGCAGGTCCAGTGGCACATAGACGGCCTGCTCACCCAAGGCAAGCGCCAGGGCCTGGCCGCGTTCATGCAGCACATCGCTGAGCGTCACTTGCGCGCCAGCGGCCACCAAGGCGCGGGCGAAGCTCTCACCCAGGCCCCGGGCAGATCCGGTGACCAAGACTTTGCTGCACTGAAGATTGATTTCTTGCATGTTGCGGCTTTCGTTCAGACACCCGACTGCTGTGCATTGACCAAGTAGTGCAAGACCCGTTTTTCGGCCAAGACCACCGCGTAATAAGCCAGGATGCCAATCACCGTGAGCGCGCCAATGACGACAAACACGCCTGCCGTATTGCCCTGGCCCTCAAAAAACACCAGCAAAAACCCAAGGCCCATGTTGCCGCCGACCAGCTCGCCCACGACCACGCCGATGACGGCCAGAGTGCTGGCAATGCGCAAACCTGAAAACAAGGGCGGCAATGTGGTGGGAAACTCAACCATGCGAAAGACCTGAAAACGGGTGGCAGAAAACGAGCGTGCCAGATTGATCAAGTCGCCGTCCATGGTGCGCATGGCCGACAACACATTGATCAACACAGGAAAGAACACAATCAGCACCGCGACCAGGATCTTGGGGTAAATGGTGTAACCCAGCCACATCACAAACAGGGGGGCAAAAGCCACCTTGGGTGCGATCTGCAAGGCCAGCAAATACGGCGACAAGATGGCCTCCACACGGGGCGACACGCCCAAGGCATAACCGATCACCGCCCCGAGGAATGAACCCAAGACAAAACCAATCACCACTTCGGCTGCCGTGATGCCCGCGTGCCACAGCAAACGTTCACCCTGCCAAATGCGCATCCCTTCGGTCACAACCTGACTGAAGGGCGGAAGCACGAACTGGGGCACGCCCAGCCAAGCGGGCATGTACTCCCACAAGAGCAAGAACAGAACCAACACGGCCAAACTCCAGGCCGAGGTGATGAGTTTTTCTGAGGTCATGCGGGTTCAGTCCAGGCGTTGTCAGCTGTTAGCGGGGCTTGGCTTATTTGCCGCTCACAAACTGGTTGGTGTAAAGGTCTTTGAGCGGGGCCTCTTTGGGCACAACACCGTTGATGACATAGAACTTTTGCAACTCGCTCAGCCGTGTTTCGTCCATTTGCCCCAGAACTTTTTGGTTGGCATACACGTATTTGTTGTACATCTCGAACACACTTTGAATGCTGGCTTCCTTGCCCTTGTGTGCGGGCACGTGCTGCACATACACTGCCGCGGCCTCCTTGGGGTTGGCCATGATGTCTTTCATGCCTTTGAGCGTGGCGCGCACCAATTTTTGAATCAGTTGTGGATTTTTTTGAATCGTTTCGTCGGACGCCAAGATGGCCTGCGCCATGCTTTTGAAGTACACATCGGCGGGCAAGATATCGACCTGTGAGCCCGCCTCCATGGCCGTGGCCGTCCAGTCAGGCACGCCAGCCATGGCAACGGCTTTTTTGGCTGCAAACTGCTGCCACACGCCAGCAGGACCTGCGGCCTGGATGTTCACATCGTTCTTGGTCAAACCGACCTTGCTCAGCATGCCCAACAGGGCGTAATAGGTCGTGTCGGTGTAAGAGATCACCGTCACCGTTTTGCCTTTGAGCTCACGCGGACTTTCAATGCGCTCGTCTTTGTGGCTGACCAGTTGCGTCAGCGAGCCCGAGCCCAGCACGGCCACGGCTTTGACCGGAATACCCTGAGCACGGGAAATGATAGATGTGTCTCCAATCGCACCCCCAATCACCGCATTGCCTGCGCCCACTTGCTTGGCCACATCCACGCCGCCACGCGCCGCCACAAATTTCACATCCAGGCCCTCGGCTTTGTAGTAACCCTTGGCTTGTGCCAGCATCCACGGCCCAAAAGCGGGCAGCGTTCCAGGGGCTGGCAACAGGTAAGTGACCTCTTGCAGGGGTGCTTGGGCGTGTGAGCCACCGGGCATGAAGCCCAGGAAGGCAGTGGCCATCAGGCTGGCACAAGCCCAGCGCTTGGTCATCAAAGTAGAAGTTTTTTTCACAGTCATCTCCGGTTGGTTAGCAGGCGGGGGGAACACAAATTTCAATGCAAATGGGTTTGACCATCCAGTTTGAGCAAGGCCATCAATTGATTCACATGGTCACCCAGCAGGGGGTGCTTGCGGCGTTGCATGGGGTTGGCACGCTCAGGAAGGTCGACCACGATTTCTGCAATCATGGTGCCCGGGCGCTCGCTCATCACCAAAATCCGGTCTGACAAGGCCACGGCCTCGGCCAGATCATGGGTGATGAACACCACGGTTTTGCCTTCTCTTTGCACGGTCTGCGCCAAATCTTGCTGCAGGACCATCTTGGTCTGGGCATCGAGTGCAGAAAATGGCTCGTCCATCAAAAGCACCAAGGGGTCCACGGCCAGGGTTCGGGCCAAGGCCGCGCGCTGGCGCATGCCCCCCGAAAGTTGATTGGGGTAGTGGTTGCCAAAACCTTGTAAATGGCATTGCACCAGCAAGCGCTGTGCAATCGCCTGGCGTTCTGGCCGCTTCACACCGCGCAACTCCAAGCCAAGCGCCACATTTTGGGCAATCGTGCGCCATGGCATCAGCAGGTCTTTTTGCAGCATGAAGGCCACGTGCTTGTTGGGTCCCGAGACCACTTCACCGTTGACTTTGACAATCCCGGCCGTGGGCTTGGACAGACCGGCCCCCATGTTGAGCAAGGTGCTCTTGCCACAACCTGAAGGTCCGATGATTGAAACCACCTCACCTTTGGTGATGCTGAAATTGATCTCGCGCACAGCCAAGACCTCGCCGGATTGGCCACGCGCAGCAAACCGCTTGTCGACGCCGATGAATGCCATCGCCGGGGCCTCGGACACCGTTTTCAAGGTCATGGATTGTTTTATCAGTGAAACATTGATTTACTACAGAATCAATACTAAGCTTTAGCGGCGCTTTGTCAAGGGCTGACAAAAACAAATGCAGGTTCTCTAAGCTGCAATTTCGGCGTCATCTGAGGGCCCAGGCGTCAGTTTGCCTGCCGTTTGCTCAAGCCCATGCGAAGGCTTACAGATTGCCAATATGGACCTGTTGACGCCACCCGCATGGGCAATAAAAAAACCCTTCGGTCGCGTTTTCAAGACGCACCCGAAGGGTCCAGCAGTGGTGGGGTTCTCGAAAAAGGCGACAGCTTTTTCAAGCTGGCCATCAATGGTTCGAATCAGTTCTGATAAACCCACTGGCCATTTTCAATTTTGATCATGACCTGGCTGCGTTCGTCCACCCCATTGTGATCTTGGGGCGACATGGTGAAGATCGCTTGCGTTCCAACAAAACCGTTCAACTGTTCAATCGAATCGCGAATCGCCGTGCGGAATTCAACCGTACCGGGTTTGCCAGATTTGAGGGCGTTTCGAGTCGCCTGATCGGCGATGAGCAAGGCATCCCAAGCCGTCGCACCGAACAAGGAACGGTTTTGAACACCCAGGGCCGCATCCGAAATTTTCAAAAAATTGACCGCTGTTTTCTTGATGGGGGAGCTGTCCGGCAATTGGTCCCCGACCAAAACAGGCGCTACCGTCATGAAGCTGCCATCCAAGGCCTTGCCGCCTACGCGCAAAAAGTCCGCGTTGGCCACGCCTTGCGTTTGGTAGATGCGCCCCTTGTATCCGCGTTGCACCAACTCAATGTGTGGCAATGCACCCGGTGTACCTGAACTCAAAATATAGACCGCATCGGGATTGGCCGTCATGACTTTAAGGACTTGCGCGGTCACGCTTTGGTCGGTTGCGTTGTATTTTTCACTTCCCACCAGCTTGATGCCTTTAGAAGGGGCCAAACTCTCCACAACTTTCAGGAAACCATCCCCATAACTGTTGGCCACGCCAATGGTGGCGATGGTTTTGAGTTTGTCTTTCACCATGTGGTCCAACACACGGTTGGTGGAAATCGTTTCAGTGGGTGACAATTTAAAGGCCCATTTGCGCGCGCCTTCTTGGGGCATCACAATGGCGCCACCGCCAGCCAAACTGATCACAGGCACCTTTGCAGCACCCGCAGCTTCAACAATGGCCAAGGTGGTGGGGGTCACCGAGGAGCCAATGATCAGGTCAACTTTATCCTCGGCGATCAAGCGCATGGCGTTTTTGGCGGCCGTGCTGGTATCGGTGTTGTCGTTCAATATGGTGAATATGGCTTTTTGCCCACCCAGTTGCGCAGGCCACAATTTGATGATTTTTTCTTCGGGAATGCCCAGCGAAGCCCCAGGCCCCGTCAATGACAAGATGACACCCACTTGGATATCGGCCCATGAAGAAAGACTTGTCAGCAGGGCGGTTCCCAGCACAATGGTCTTGAGTTTTTTAAATGGTTTTTGAAATGGCTTCATGATTGTCTCCGTGGGTAAAAAAAGGGGCGAGGTAAATTCATTGCTCCGCCTCGACGGCTTCCTTGAGCATTTTTCGAAAGCGAACCAAGGCGGTATCAAAGTGAAGCGGCATCATGGTTTCCAGCGCGTCAGTGGCCAAATTTTTGTACTGTGCTGAGATGATGTCTCGGTCTTCATTGAATGCTTCCAATAAAGTGTTGTACATGTTGTGCCTAACAGACTCGTCTTTCAAAATGGCCCTGTGCGATTGCTGGAAAAAATAATGGGTCGAAGTCTCTGTTTCTGGGGTCAATGTTTGGCAGCTGTGGTTGACCACGGCACGGCTGTCGTCATCGGGGGCCGATCCCACAGGTCGCCCGCCCGAATTCATGAGCAAGGTCGAGGGGAATAAAAAATCGTAAATGAACCAGCGGTCCAGGTTGGAATCAAAATCCCTGAAGCGCGTGTAATAAGGGGGTGCCGGCACATCAGGAATGAAACGCGACACCTTGACACCGCGCTGGCCATCGCTGTCAATGACTTCCACCTTGGGTTTGGCCAGTGCAATCGCCACACTGCCTCCCAATGTATGGGCATGCACATAGCTCAGGTGTGAAAAATCGAGCAAGTTGTCTGCGATGAGCAAATACGGTGTGTCGTAATGCATGTAGCCCGGCACATTGACCCAATCGGGGTGGTCGCATGAGAAGTTGTCTGGCAACATGGCTTCGTCGGCTTTTTCCACATCCCCCATCCATACGAAGACCCATTTGTTTTTCACACGCAGCGGGTATTTTTTGACACAGGCTTTGGCCGGTGGCTTGTCCATCCCCGGAACCTCGGCGCATTGGCCTGTTGCGTCAAACAACAGGCCGTGGTAGCCGCACCTGACCTTGTCGCCTTCTCTTTTGCCTGCCGACAAGGGCGCGTGACGATGACAGCATTTGTCGGCCATGGCAACCATTTCGCCCGTGCTGGTTCTGTAGACCAAGATGGGTTCATTGAGCACCTTTCGTGTGAACAATTGAGCCTCGTTGACCTCTGGTATTTCGTGGTCCCAAGCGATGACATACCAACAATTTCTTAACCACATAAATGACTCTGTCCTTTTTTATGCTTCATAGCGTAGGATCAAAAGTGAAATGCGTCAATCTCATTTAATGCATAGTTAGAATGCACCCCATGCATACCAGAGACCTTGATTTGAATCTGTTGTTGATGATGGACGCCATGCTGCGCGAGAAAAACGTGAGCAAGGCTGCGCAAGCCTTGGGCATCACACAAAGCGCCATGAGCCATGCGTTGAATCGGCTGAGGACTTACTTTGACGACCCGCTGTTCATCAAAACGGGCAGATTGATGACGCCCACCTCAAAGGCCGAGTCTTTGCGTGAGGCCGTTGTCGAGGTCATGGGCACTGTGCGCCAGCGCATTCAAAGTGCCGTCATTTTTAACCCGGCTGCTGCACAACGCGAATTCACGATTTGTCTCACCGACATGGGGGAACTCGTCTTCATGCCGCTGATGCTCTCCTTGTTGAGGAAATTCGCACCCCAATGCAGTTTACGAACCCTGCAAGTGCCTGCCGAGCAAATCGCAGGACTCTTGGAATCGGGCGAGGCAGACTTGGCGATTGGCACCTACCGCACGGCACCCGAAGGGCTTTACAAACAACAGTTGTTCATGCACAGTTTTTCAACCATTGCGCACGTCAGCAACAAAAAAATACGCAAGAAAATCACACTGCAGCAGTTTGAACAATCCCCCCAAATTGTGGTGACCTTGTCTGGCAGAAGCTCTGT
>CAMCNQ010000051.1 GCA_945875955.1 Limnohabitans sp. Rim8
GCGCGTCACCGTGGGCGCGGGGGCCCACGGCCTGGTGACCACCCCCGGAGCCACGCGCTTTTACCGATCGGCGGCGGGGCTGGCCACCCAACAGGTGCATGCCCGTGTGGAATCGGGCGCACGCTTGGAATGGCTGCCCTTGGAGGCGCTGGCCTACAACCAATGCGACGCCCTCAACCGTGCCGTGTTTGAGCTGGCCCCCGGGGCCGAGATCATGACTTGGGACATCACCGCCTTGGGTCTGCCCGCTGCTGACTTGCCTTTTGTGCAAGGCCGCTTTCGCCAGCACCTTGAAATTCCCGGCGTCTGGCTCGAGCGCGGCACGCTCGACGCCCAAGACCACCGGTTGATGGACAGCCCCTTGGGTTTGGCGGGCCAGCGCTGCATGGGCACGCTGGTGTTTGCCGCAGGCAGCGCCATAGACGCCGCTCGCAGCGAACGCGCCCTGGCCTGCGCGCGCGACTTGCTGGAAGCCTCTGAACTGCGGCTGACTGCAGGCGCCACCGCGCCCCACAAACAAGCCATTGTGGTGCGCGTGCTGTCGCCCCTGACCGAACCCACTGTGCAGGTGCTGCGCCAGATTTGGGCCGCGTGGCGACACGAGATGTGGGGCTTGGCGGGTACTTATCCTCGGCTGTGGCATGCCTGATCTCAGGATCACCACGCTGCGCTCGCGTTGACGGACATGACTGGTTTTTCCTGCGCTGCCGCACTGGTGTCAAGGCCACAAGCCTTGCCCCAGCACTGCACACCAACTTGAACGGGAGACCGCTTTTACAGGGGCACAACCAACTTCAACAGGGTGCCCGGTTGGGTGTTGGAAAAAGTCAGGTTGCTGTTGGACACACTGAGCTTGCCGCCCATCGTGCGCGCGCGCGCCATCATATTGGTTTGACCCCGACCCAAAACCATGTTCTCACCGATGCCAACGCCATCGTCTGCCACTGAAACCGTCAATTGCTTGACCACTTCGTCATAGGTGAAATCCAGATAGATGTTGGTGGCCTTGGCATGTTTGAGCGCATTGTTGAGCGCTTCTTGTAAGAGCCGCAAAATTTGCAGAACCACTTTGGGCGAAAGTTCCGGCGCATCGTCCACTTGCAAATTCCAATGCAATTGGACGCTTGAGCTTTTTAGACGTTGTTGTGTTCTGTATCGAAAATCAACCAATGCACTGGGCAGGTAATTTTCAGAAATACCCAAGGTATCCACCAGCAAATACAAGTCCGCAATGCTCTCTTCAAGCAAACGTCCCAGACCTGACTGTGACATCTGGTTTTGCTCGACCATCATCTTGGCAATGACCAATTGAGAGCCAAAGCCATCGTGCATGTCTTGCAGCATGTGCTGACGCTCTTGTGTTTTTGTCCGCTCTATTTCTGAATGCAACAACCTGTCGTGCACCGCCTCGAGCTCGGCCGTGCGCTCTTGCACCCTCACCTCCAGCTCCACGCTTTGGTTTTGTGAACGGATCAGCGCAGTCGCCAACAAAAACAACAACATGCCGCCAAACATGAACAAGGTTCCGCTGTAGGCATAAGGAATGAAGTACAAGCCGGTGAATGCAGATTCACCCGTGAACCTGAGCCAGTCAAGGCTGCTGGCAACCGTGATCAAGCCCATCATCACCGTGGCGAAAATATGGCTGACCTGTCGCGTTTGCCAAGTCCAGTAAAGCATCAACGCTGGCATCAACAAGACGGCCACCAAGAGGGGTAAGTAAAGAACCGTCACCAGCAATCGGTTGTTGTCAGACAGCCCGATGAGGACAACCGAAATGACCGTGTAAGCCAGAACCCCCCCATAAAGCCGTGGCTTGAGTTTTTCAAATAAAGAAAGAAACATCAAGATCAACAAGTGCCCTGACGCGAATCGGCTGGCAAAAATAATCCAGCTGAACACATCCGAATCCACCATCGATCGGCTCATGAAGACACTGACCGTTGCAACCGCGTTGACCAGGCTGGTCAGGCCAAACCACAAATGGACCGTATCCTTGCGCAAGACAATTCCCACCGCCAAAGCCATCACGCCGAGCAAACCAGACAGCCAGCTCAAGCCCGCCATCAAATCCACCTGAAGCCAATATCGCCACAAATAGAAACGGCTGTCCAGCGTTTCAACATTTCCGATCACGACGCTTGACAATCCATTGCTTTGGCGCGCGTTGGCGTAAATTTCAAACTGGAGTTCGTTGGCACCGGTTTTCAACAAAGACACGGGCACTTTGAAAAGGTAAGGCCGGTGCAAACAACGCACCTCTTTGAGTTGTCCAAGCTCGCAAACACCAAAAAATTGGCCGTTCACCGACACGTTGCCTGACAAAGACATTTTGGCCACATAGATGCCCAAAGCCTCCTCTGGCAAAGCAGCCAGGTCGAACCGCAGCGTGTATCTGACCAAACTGCCCTGCGGCTCAAAGTCAGTGGCCGCCATCATGTGCGGCAAGTTCACAAGCTTCTCGGGGCCTTGGCCCTTCATGACTGCCTGCTTGATCTCGGTCGTGGACTCTTGGCTTTGCGCCTTAGCCCATCCCGAAAACAGCAGGCCCAAAGCCAGAAATGAACACAGAACAAAGCGGTCAAAAACCATCAGAGTTTCAGCAGTCCTGCTGACTGCGCCTTGGTGATGGCTTGCCGCTGGTTGGACACTTCCAACTTGCGGTACATGTTGCGAATATGCGTTTGAACCGTGGAAAGAGCAATGTTCATCACATCCGCACACGAGGCGTAACTGCATCCTTTGGCAATGAATTGAAGCAATTCCAGTTCGCGTTTTGAAAGGTTCAAATCATTGGGCGTTTGCTTGAGGTTGGGGCCCCCAGCCAAGCGAAACAAGTGCCTGGCCAAAGCTGGGCTCACAGGGTATTGGCCCTGCAACACCAACTCAATCGAATGGCACATGGACAGGTCGGAGTCACCCTTGAGCAAATAACCATTGGCGCCTGCGCGTATGGCCGATAAAAAGGTCTCTTCAGAGGTGAAGGCCGTGGTCACCAAAATCGGCAACTCGGCAAACCGCTGCCGTACCGCCGCAATCACATCAATGCCTGAAATGTCGGGCAATCCAATGTCAATGAGTGCCAGATGGAATTGGCAATCGGGCTTTGCCAAAACCTGCAAAGCACTTGCACCTTGCTGGAAAGCATGGATTTTCCAGTCACCGGCCATCAAATCAAAGACCCGGACAAATGTGTTCTGGAACACCAGATCGTCTTCAACCAGCAGAACGTTTGAGTGGGGGGTCAATGGCACGTCATTCCATTCATGTGGAAAGAAAGGAATGTTTGATTGTTCAGGATTGTGTATTTATAGTAAATCACATTTTCATGCGATAAATATTATTAATTAAAGAAAACTTACCAAAATACCATTTCCATGTGATGTTTTAAAAACAGCGCCGCTTTTACATTGGTCTTTGCTGTCCCTACTCAGGCAAATCACCATGACTAAAAACGCTTCAGACTTGCTCAAAGCCCTTGTTCAACACCCCTTGAAGAAAACAGCCAAGCCCCTTGAGCGGGAAGGCACCCTGGAACAAGACGTGTTTGTCAACGCGCCCAACGCCAAGACCAAAGAAGCCGCACGGCCTGGCAAAAAGGCGATGCATGCGCTTTTGCAGCCCCATCAAAATGAGTTGGAACGCGACCCATCAGACGCTGAACCTCTGGAAAAAACAGACTCAAGTACATGGGCCAAGGGCGGGACTGCTTCAGCCAAGCCCGCAACAGATTCAGGCTCTGAATCTTTGGGCACTTGGCATCTAGACGCTTTTCAATTAACCCAGGGCGAGCAAGAACTGTTTGCAGAAAGCGGCCTCCCCCCGGGTCACTATGGCAACTCTGTACTTTTAGCCCAAGCCGGTACAGCAACAACTTCGCCTTCAACCGAAACAAAGGCAACGTCAGAAGCGCTTCACGCCACCACCACATCTGCACCACCGGCTCCTTGGGCATGGTTCATCCCGGCGGCCTTGGTCGGTGTGGGTATGGCCAAAACGTCTTCTGAGACATCCGACACCGTCACCAGACTGCGGGTGGTTGATGGCCCTATAGAAGGTGCCAAGGTCTATCTTGACTTGGACAATGACGGCGTGGTTGACGAGGGCGAGCCCGAGGTCGGTTTTACAGACAGCACTGGTTTTGCCAATGTCACACTCACCGCAGAGCAAGCCAAATATGCTTTGCTGGCCAAAGGCGGTACAGATACAGAGACAAACAAGGCCTTTGCCGGTGTGCATGCTGCACCCGCAGGCAGCACAGTCATCAACCCCCTGACCACCTTGGTCGCAGCCATGATGGAGAGCGGCCAGTCACTGGCCGACGCCAAAGCCGCCGTGGTGACCGCCCTGGGGCTGACCGGGGTGAGTGACTTAACCTCGTACGACACCTTTGCCCAGGCATCCACCCCTGAGGGCATGGCCAACCACCTCAAGGCGGTGCAAATAGCCAACATCATCGTCGCGGGGTCTGCACTGGCGGCCATTGACGGTTCGGCCGCAGCACAGACCGGCGCGGCATCACGCGTGATCGATGCACTGGCGGCCAAGATTTCTGGCACCTTGGGTGCGGTGACCTTCAATGCGCAAGTGCTCGAGGAAGTGCTGACCACGGCAGGCGCCTCAAGCCATGCAGCCAGCGTGGCGGCCGCCATTGAAGCGGTGAACACCGTGGTGGCCAATGCCTCGGGCCCAGATGCACTGGCAAAGGTTGCCCAGGCCCAAGTCCTGGCGCAAGTGACACTGACCAACGCCATCAAAACAGCCGACACTGGCGGCCTGGCGATCGTGACAGCCCTGCAAGACAGCACCACTGCGGCGCAATTGGCCGATCAGATCGATGCCAAAAGCAGCGACGTCACAGCCCCTACCCTGACCATCACCAGCAGCGCCACCGTGGTCAAGTCTGGTGAAAGCGCCATCATCACTTTCAGCTTCAGCGAAGCGCCCACCGGCTTTGAGGCATCCGACGTCACTACCACCGGCGGTACCCTGAGCACGCCCACCGTCAGCAGCACAGACCCCAAGGTCTACACCGCTATTTTCACGCCCACTCTTGCATCAGGCAGCGCCAGCATCACCGTTGGCAGCGCCAGTTATACCGACGCAGCAGGCAACAGCGCGGGCAGCACGCCTGCAATCCTCATTGAAAAACCTGTCGTACCCGTGGAAATTGTCTTTGCCCAACGGGTCATCATGGACGGGGCAACGGTGGGCGGTGACCCCAGCATCGCAAACCTGCAAACGACGGCCATCAAGTACTCGCTGACCACCAACGTATCCATCCAAGGCTTGGATGTCGATGATTTCCTGGTCACAAACGGCGAAGTCACCCGTGTCTATCAACCAGCAAGTTTTGAATTTTCAAAGGACCAAAAGCTTCAAGAAATTCTCGGCAATGGCTTGATCATCATCCGGGATATCAGCCTTATGGACGGTGCATTTTATTTGGTCACCCCGAATGGCCAGGCGTCTCAGACCTACGACAATATTCAAGCTCTGGGCGAGCTGGCTGATGGCACCATGGTGGTGATCGCGAAAAAATATCCCGGTGACACGACCGGGAGTTATGGATTTGTCGAACTCAAGTTTTACGACGCAACAGGGGAAGAAATCCCAGATTACCAAACGGACCAATACCCAACGATTGACTTCTCCAAGCTCTCCAACGCAGAAATCATCAACAGCAGCGCCATCGTTTTCAAGTTTTCCGACTCGAATGATTTGCTGGTGGACTCTAAAGGCAGCACGCGGGACTTTCCGCAATCATCAAACTTCGAATACTGGACTTTGCCCGAAGACGGGGGCACGCTGATTTATCACTCTTCTTACAGTGAAGCGCGGTTCGCAAGCAACGCACCCCAAAGCAATGACGTCAACCCGGGCATCGGTGTCGTGTTTCTTGCCGCGAATGGAGAGATGACTGCAACTCATCCCTATGGCGATCATGATTTTGATGGCGCAGTCATTAAAGACGTCGTTCGTGGCGCCATCATCTATTCAACCTACGATACAACTACAAGTTCTTCAAGCATCCATTTGATTGATCAAGAAGGGACGAAAATAAGCAACTCAGCCGCGGGTTGGGATTACTATTATGATTTGTACGGAAAAAATAATAATCTTATACAAATTAACAGATCCTGGAATTACAGCCTTGATTTAGAATACCCCAGCCAGGACACATATTCGACGATTGTCTTTTTCGGTGCTGATGGCCGTTTGATGCAGGCCGGGGGAACTGGCTCGCAAGCTTACTATGGCGGCCATGACTTCGAAGGTGCGAACATCGGTACGATTTATGACAATGGCGTGATCACTTACTACCTTTATGACCCATCAATGGGCGACTACAGCAGCGGTTACATCATCAACAAAAAGGGCGACTCTGTTTTTATTGAAGACATCTATTTACTTTGGAATGGAAGCACCAACCAATACAGCGACGGATCCGTCATTTTTCAACTGCGCGATGGCCCAAAAATACTGTTCAATGCCGTAGGAGAAAAGACAAAATTGAGTGAATACTTGGATGGCTCTTACTCACTATTGGACGCAAAAGGCGATGAATTGGTAATTCTTGGCGCAACTGAATTCAGCAAAATCACCCATAAATCCTCGTCCAACGGCGTTAATTACTGGGAAGTCGAAATCACAGGTTCTGACCAGGTCGTCACCAAAGCCATTGCGGTCATCAACGAATTAGGAATTTTGACCGAAGTCAACGCATTACCAGCAAGTAGCTATTACACACCCGGATTGCAAATTGGAACCTTCGAGCTTGGTGAAAATCAATACATTTACAGCTGGCTTGATAACGGCACCTTCATTGTCGGTGACTATGCACTGTATGACCCTGCACTGAATCCAAAGCTGTTTTTAAACAACAACGGCGAGCGGGTCAATACATTTGTCTTGGTTGACGGTGCTGGCCATGTGCTGTCTGAATACTTTACAAACGAAAATATTACAAAATCAAAAGATAATTATTCAGATTCGTCGAGTTATATCTCAGGCATACCCGAAGGCGGCATGGTCCTGAAATTACAGATCAACGAGCCCGAAGACAGTGAAGGCGATGAACTTACAACCGCTTGGCAAATATTGGTATTGGATAAAGAAAACAATGTCAGCATGGAGGTTTATATTTCACCAGACGAAAGAATTTACTATTTAAAATCAATTCTGCCCGAAGGTTTAATCTTCTCCGCATTTAATGCGGAAAATAATATTATCTACAAACTCGTCAACTTAGAAGGCGAGACATTGGCAAGCTTTGACAACTACCTGATCGCAGCAGACGGACAGTTGTTCCTTGACATGGATGATGAGGCCCAGACTTGGGACTGGGACTTGGGTCAGGCGTCAACCCTGACATTTACCCCCGACCCACTGAAATGGATGGTGGAAGTCAAACCGCTCTATGGCGTTGAAGGCGAGATCGAATTGAGCCTGATCACCGATGCAACAATCGCCGACAAAGACGGAGCCCCTCTGACTTTAGGCGCTCTGCCTGCAACGCCCTTGGTGACGGTAGACACCAAGGGGCCAACACCAAGCAAGCTGAGCATTAATTCCCGCACCGAGGGGAGTATCTCTATGAACGGCGAGACCGATTTCTATTCAATTGAGTTGACTGAAGGTGAAAAATACATCTTCACGCTTGAGGCCAGCAGTTCTTCAAAACTGGACGCAGGATTAACTCTGTTTGGACCAAGTGCCAGTTCGAATACGATTTCATTGCTGACAAACGACAATGCCTTCCATTTAAACAACAATGCCCGTATTATTTATACAGCGCAGGAGACAGGCACCTACTACTTATTGGCGAATGGAGGAACTAAATCCAGTGGCGATTATTTGCTTAGCGTTTCAGATAAAAATGTCCCAACACCATCGCGCATAGCAATTCCAAATCCACCCACAGATGCAGCATCTCCAAATCCCGACATACAATGGAAATACATACCAAGTCGGGGTACGGGAGAAGAATTTTATTTGATCGTTGATGCGCCGAAGAACAGCCCTCTGTGGACAGCTGAAGACTTACCTTATTGGACAGACTCAGCAAACAGAAGCTTGCTGGTGGATATTGCAAGTGGGCAGGAATTTAAACACAACGGCGATCAAGAGGGTATCCGTTCGGGGAATATTTTTGTATGGGATGGGCCAACCATTCAAAGCCATGTGATGCAAGACCTTTCAAGAAACACAGACTATGTCTATGTAGTTCCAAAAGATGCCATTACAGGCGTGAACGGTTTCACCAACGATTATTATGAATCTACCATTTACCACACCACGAATGATGCAACAGGTCCGAAAGCGATTTCCGGTGGCGTTATTTTTAACGTCTTTAGCAGCGATACTTTTTTTCCTATTGAACCAAGTTGGGCAAATTTAAAATTGGATGTCACTTCATCCAATACATATTCTCAACCTTTTATCCTTGACGACGTGCCTGATTTGTTGTGGATCCAATTTGATGAAAAAATCCGTTCGTCCACTGGGGGCTGGAATCAGGGCTGGGCTGCCAAACACAACGATGTTTTTGATGGTGTTTATCTCAAGGAAAATGGTGTTGCGATCCTTGAATTTGACGTTAATTTCGATGACATCCAACACGATCCCAATCAATGGGGAGCACCTTTTAGATATCCCACTGGACTTTTAAATGTTAAAACCATAGATTCCGAAGTTGTGGGGGGCTTACCATGGGTTGACTACAGTGGTCTTGAAAACGGCATGTGGTTGAACTTGCATCAAGCAGTGTCCAGTTGGGGAGGTCAATACGTATCGGATGATTACGTAAATAATTATGAATTCAAAGCGGGTGCCACTTACACCCTCGTTGTTGATGCGCCCATCGAAGATATTTATTTCAATGTGAGCGATGATTCCACCCCGTTGTTTGAATTCAGTTTCATGATTAAACCGATCCAGGATCCGCTGGCCGTTTGACGCCACGCCTTGTTGGCTGCATCAAACGCAGTCACCCGCTCAACAGGCCCGCAAGGCCAAGGGGACAAAACCCGAACAGCCTGCGCCAGCGACACCCGCCTGATGAACAGCCCGCTGGGCTTGGCAGGGCGGCGTGGCGGCATGAGATGTGGGGCTTGCCGGGGGCCGTGCCACGCTTGTGGAGCCTGTAGACTGCACAATGCCGTTTGGCCCAAGTCAGGCGGAAAGAAAACGGGGAGACGGTATGAGTGAGCTGATCATCTATCAGAGCGACGATGGCAAGGCCCGGGTGCAATTTCGCACGATCGACGGTCATGTGTGGCTCAACCAGCAAGAAATTGCCGAGCTGTTCGCGACCACCAAACAAAACGCCAGCCTGCACATCAAAAACATTTTGGCCGAGGGTGAATTGGGGGCAGAGGCAACCGTCAAGGAATCCTTGACAGTTCAAACCGAAGGTCAACGAAAGGTGCAGCGCCAAGTTTTTTTGTACAGCCTCCCTCTGATTCTTGCCGTTGGCTACCGCGTGCGCTCGGCGCGCGGCACCCAGTTTCGACAGTGGGCCACCGCTCATCTGACCGAATACTTGGTCAAAGGCTTCGCCATGGACGACGAGCGCCTCAAAAACCCCGGCGGGTGGGACTATTTCGACGAACTGCTGGCGCGCATCCGCGAGATCCGCGCCTCCGAAAAGCGCTTTTACCAAAAGGTGCGTGACCTCTTTGCGCTGAGCAGCGACTACCAGGCCAACGACCAGACCGCCCAACTCTTCTTTGCAGAAGTGCAAAACAAACTGCTCTATGCCGTCACGCAACACACCGCAGCCGAAATCATCCGCGACCGGGCTGACGCCAATGCCCCCAACATGGGCCTGAGCACATGGGAAGGCAGCAGAGTGCGAAAGGCCGATGTGATCGTGGCGAAAAACTATCTGAGCGCCGACGAGATGGACACGCTCAACCGACTGGTCGTCATCTTTTTGGAACAAGCAGAGCTGCGCGCCAAAGACCGACAGCCTCTCACGCTTGACTACTGGCGCCAGAACGTGGACCGGCTGTTGGCCTTCAACGACAAGCCCATTTTGGAAGGCAGCGGCCAACTGAGCAATGAGCGCGCCAAACAGCTTGCCCACGAACGCTACGAAAGCTTTGAAGCCCAACGCCGCCAGGCAGAAGCTTTGGCCGACGATGCGGAGGATTTGAAGGCGCTGGAAGCAATGGCGAAAAAAGGATCTTCAAGATCCTAGCCAAGCTGGGGGGAAATTGGCTTAAAGCCCAGAGGCAAAGTTCAGCTAAAGGCTGAAAGTTGTCAGTGACCCGGCACCTTGGAGGGTCAAGTACATTTGACTTCTGACCGCTAAGGTTCTTGTGGAGTCAGCCGCGGTCTAAAATCTTATGACTGGTTGCGCTGCCTAGCAGACTTACAAATCAGCACTTCAATATCAGCCACCTCAAATCGCCACCAACTGCCGAATGTTCTTTTCCCGCATCTCAGCACCCGGCCCGCGCGCAATCACCTCGCCGCGCTCCATCACCAGGTACTGGTCGGCCAGCTCCTCGGCAAAGTCGTAGTACTGCTCGCACAAGAGCACCGCCATTCTCTGGCCTTGCAGGCCCACGTCGGCCAGTTGGCGGATCACGCGGCCGATGTCTTTGATGATGCTGGGCTGTATGCCTTCGGTGGGCTCGTCCAGGATCAGCAAGCGCGGTTTGGCGGCCAAGGCGCGGGCAATCGCCAGTTGTTGTTGTTGGCCGCCAGACAAATCGCCGCCCCGGCGGTGCAGCATTTGCTTGAGTACCGGAAACAGCTCAAACAACTCGGGCGGGATGGGCGTGCCACCGGGCTGCGTGGCCAAGCCCATGCGCAAATTGTCTTCCACCGTGAGCCGCGCAAAGATTTCACGGCCTTGCGGCACATAGCCTATGCCTGCTGCGGCGCGTTCATAAGGTTTGGCATTGGCGATGTCTTTGCCGTCCAACACCACACTACCGCTCTTGATCGGCACCAGGCCCATGAGCGATTTGAGCAAAGTGGTTTTGCCCACGCCGTTGCGCCCCAAGAGCACGGTGACCTGACCTTGCTGCGCACTCAAGCTCACATCGCGCAAGATGTGCGAGCCGCCGTAGTATTGATGGATGTTTTGAACGGTCAGCATGACAAGGGTGCTCTCGAAAATGTGCTCATCGTGAATGCGCTGTGCCGTGGCCGCGACGAACCGGATGGCGGTGCGCAAAGCATCGCCGCGAGGACGCGGCTCCCACATAAAAGGCGGCGTTCAGCGACCAAGGTAGACCTCGATCACCCGCTCGTCGGCCTGCACCTGGTCGAGCGTGCCTTGGGCCAGCACAGCGCCGTCGCACAGCACGGTGACGATGTCAGAAATGGTGCGGATGAAACCCATGTCGTGCTCCACCACCATCAGCGAGTGCTTGCCCTTGAGCGAGAGGAACAACTCGGCGGTGCGTTCGGTCTCGTGGTCGGTCATGCCCGCCACGGGCTCGTCCAGCAGCAGCAACTTGGGGTCTTGCATCAGCAGCATGCCGATCTCCAGCCACTGCTTTTGGCCGTGGCTGAGCGTGCCCGCCTGCACCCGCACGCTGTCCGCCAAATGGATGGTGTGCAGCACTTCGGCCAAGCGGTCTGACTGCACCGAGTCGAGCTTGAAGAACATCGAGGCCTTCACGCCCTTGGGGGTCTTCAAGGCGAGTTCGAGGTTTTCAAACACCGTCAGGTGCTCAAACACCGTGGGTTTTTGAAACTTGCGGCCAATGCCCAGCTGCGCGATCTCGGGTTCGTTGTGGCGCAGCAAGTCGATGGTGCTGCCAAAAAACACCGTGCCCTCGTCTGGCCGGGTCTTGCCGGTGATGATGTCCATCATGGTGGTCTTGCCTGCACCGTTGGGGCCGATGATGCAGCGCAGCTCGCCCGGCGCGATGTCGAGCGACAGTTTGTTGATGGCCTTGAAGCCGTCAAAACTCACGCTCACGTCTTCCAGGTACAAGATGCGGCCATGGGTCACATCGACTTGCGATGCGTCTTGCAACACGCGGCCGTAACCGGCGCTGCGGCCACCGGATTCTGTCGAGTCCACACGCTGCTGCAAGGCATGGGCAAGGCGCTCAGCGCCTTGTTTGAGCAGGTCGGGCGTCATGCCGCACCGCCCATCTTGTGGCGCAATTTGGCCCACAAACCGATCACGCCATTGGGCAAATACAGGGTGACCACAATGAACAGCGCGCCCAAAAAGTACAACCAGAACTCTGGCGCTGTCACGGTGAGCCAGCTCTTGGCCCCGTTGACCAAAAACGCGCCCACAATCGGCCCGATCAAGCTGCCGCGCCCGCCCACGGCCGCCCACACCGCCATCTCGATCGAGTTGGCCGCGCTCATCTCACCCGGGTTGATGATGCCCACCTGCGGCACATACAAAGCGCCGGCAATGCCGCACATCACCGCCGAAATCACCCAGATGCTCAGCTTGTAAGGCAGCGGCGAATAGCCCGAAAACATGACCCGCGTTTCGGCATCACGTATGGCCATCAGCACGCGGCCGTACTTGCTGCCCACCAACCAGCGCGAGAACAAGAAAAAACCCAGCAGCGTCAGGCCCGACAGCACAAACAGCGTCATGCGCATGCTGGGGGTGGCAATCGGCAAATCCAAAATGCGTTTGAAATCGGTGAAGCCGTTGTTGCCGCCAAAGCCGGTCTCGTTGCGAAAAAACAAGAGCATGGCGGCGTAGGTCATGGCCTGGGTGATGATGGAAAAATACACGCCCTTGATGCGCGAGCGAAAAGCGAAATAGCCGAACACAAAGGCGATCAGGCCCGGCACCAGCACCACCAAAACCAGGGTAGCTACAAAACTGTCCGAAAGGGTCCAGTGCCAAGGCAGCTCTTTCCAGTCCAGAAAAACCATGAAGTCGGGCAGCTCGCTTTTGTAGTTGCCGTCTTGCCCAATTTGGCGCATCAGGTACATGCCCATGACGTAGCCGCCCAAGGCGAAAAACAGGCCGTGGCCCAGCGACAAGATGCCGGTGTAGCCCCAGATCAAATCCATGGCCAAGGCACAAATGGCGTAGCACATGATCTTGCCGACCAAGGACACCGCAAAGTCACTCAGGTGCAGGGGGTTGTCCGCAGGCACCAGCAGGTTGAGCACGGGGGCCAGAAAACCAATGGCGATCAGCGCCAGCAAGAAGGCGGTCCAGGCTTTGCGCCCGAGCAGGGGTGCGTGGGCAGGCAGTTCAAATGTGTTCGATTTCGTGTTCATGCTCATGGTCCTCTTCACGCTTCAGCGCTGCGCCCCTTCATCGCAAAGATGCCTTGTGGGCGCTTCTGGATGAAGATGATGATGAACACCAGGACCGCGATCTTGGCCAGCACCGCACCGGTCCAGCCCTCCAGCAGTTTGTTGGCCAGGCCCAAGCCCAAAGCGGCGTACACCGTGCCGGCCAACTGCCCCACGCCGCCCAGCACCACCACCATGAAGGCGTCCACGATGTAGCTTTGCCCCAGATCGGGGCCCACGTTGCCCACCTGGCTGAGCGCACAACCGGCCAAACCGGCGATGCCCGATCCCAGCGCAAACGCATAGGTGTCGATGCGGGCGGTGTTCACGCCCATGCACGAGGCCATGGGGCGGATTTGCGTCACGCCCCGAACAAACAAGCCCAGGCGGGTTTTGCCAATCAACACAGCCATGCCGATCAGCACCGCCGCCGCGAACACGATGATCAACACGCGGTTCCAGGGCAGTTGCAAATTGGGCAGCAGTTGCAGCGAACCACTCATCCAGGACGGGTTTTCCACGCCCACGTTTTGCGCCCCAAACAGGCTGCGCACGCCTTGCATCAAGACCAGGCTGATGCCCCA